>NZ_JBPWAP010000141.1:0-6846 GCF_051776705.1 Bacillus cereus group sp. BceL291
ATGATTAGGACTTTCACCTAATAATTCGAGTAAATAGTTAGATATATTCTACAAATATATCCCCACATTTCATGAGACTACTCAGTTATAGTGGAACGTTTCGCACCTTTCATGGGTCCTTCTGTGATCATTACTGATTTAGTTTGATGCAATGTACCAGAATTCCAATGTTTTAAATGAGAACTCGGTACCGCTACATGTACAGGAAGTGGATTTTCACTACCACCTGCACCAGTCCCCTGATTTTTGTTTGCTGATGAGAGCCACAGATACTTTTGCCCTTTATGTATCTTTACAACAATTTGTCCCTCTTGAAATGGTATCTCTAGCTTTTTGCTCACTTCTAGTTCGCCTTCAAAGATACAATCACCATTTTTAGTTATCTTTACAACATTAGGCTGTTCGATTAATTCCGCTTGAACTCCATTGGGTGCCGATTTCACATGAACGGAGTTTTTCACTTCATCCACACGAACCTGCCATCCAACAATTTGATTGTACTGGTTTCGAAAAGGGATCAATATACCAGGAGATCCTGACATCAAACGAAGAGAAAGTTGACCCTTCCTCATCTCATAAAAGCCCGGAACCCCCTGCCAACAGTTTTTATTCCCCATCTGTTTAAAATGCTGTTCCCAAACAGTCGTATACGTATTATCCTTCTCTAACACAATTTGTTGTTTTAAGAAAGATCGATATTGACGTACTTGTATTTGTTCCTCGCTCATTTTTCTATCTCGTAATAAATGTGTATGATGATGCTCCTGCAATGGTATGAAATCCATTAATTTCCGATTAAACACATCTAATTCCTCATTGCTTTTCTTATCATGAATCTGAACTTCATCCGCCTCAGGCAATCGATACTTATCTTTTCCATTTATGTAGTGAATGTAGCTTGGGTTGCCCGTGTTTTTTCCGTAAATCCATTTACTTTCTACACGTGTACATGCTACCTTCTCTTGCGAAACATGCAGCATGCAATTACCTGTATCATGACAAATCGGACACGTAACACGGTAAAATTCCCACCAGCTACCTCTTGGATAAGCACTCGTTAAACGAAATTGACCTTTTTGAATGTTATAATTCATTATTCCCCACTCCTTGTATACTGTTAATTATATATGGAACAGCTACTTCCATTAAACTCTTTATACTTCTATTCAGATATTCTCTTTGTTCTCCTAACGGATATACAAAAGAATATGTATCACAAACTAAATAATCGTTTCTATGTTCTTGATCTAGCAAAGCTGATTCTACATACGATTCAAATGCTCTAGCAAACATCTCATGATTCGTAGACCAATACTTTTTGGTTCTCTTCTTATCTAACTGAATGGCTGTATCAAAGTATACAGACCCTTTCGCTTGATAAGATATTTCATTAAGTTTCTCGCCTGTTTTTTTATAGTGATAAGCAGCCAACATTTGTGCGGTTTTCTCAAATTCTTTTTCAACTTTACGTTCCATACGCGTCTTAGCTGCCCCTGATAAGGTATCCAGCTTTCTGTACGAACTTAAGTGATAGGATTCTAGAATACCTGACACATTCCCCTTATATACATCATAACTATTAATGACGCTACCATAGAAATACCACTTTCTAGCATGGGCATTTTCCACATTAATTACTCTGGCCACTTTTCCTTGTTTACAAGCATCTAGCACAGCTTGCATCCTATCTTTGATAATAGCAGGCAAAATATTTCCGATACTCTTCCCACTTGATAGGAAAGCAAGGCTACCATTTTTAAAATCATGACTACAATCATATAAGAAATGATCCAGTGATGTGTAGCATCCTCCTGCGATTAGCAAGAGGGTAGCTACTGCCCATTTCGGGTACGATAGGTAAGAATTTGATGTTATCTCCAACTTTTCCCCCGCCTCACACCGTACGTGCGACTTTCACCGCATACGGCGTTCCATCAATAACTTTTGTATTATTAAATAGTAAATAGATTCATGTTGGATCGTAGTTTATTTACCTTCTCAACCTGCTTATCACTAAGCATAAGCTGTTTCATTAGTTTTTCGATAAGGTTCGGTTTTGTAGCATGAAGCAATCTGTGTGCTAATTCATGTACAATAATGAGATTTCTGTAATTATCATCGCCACCATCAGCCCGCCTTTTCACATGATGGCAACGTACCATTTGGGGGTAGAATGCCATCTCAACACCTGAGATTTCACATCTTCCTTGTGTTTGAGCGAAGCGACGAATACGGTTATCATTAAACTCAATGCTACGGTTGGGAACAAAATTCCTTTCAAGATAAGCAAATGCCTTTTTCATATGTGCTGCTTTTTCTTTGTGGCCGTACTTTACCCGACTTTCTTCTGAGTAAATGGTGTGGGCTTGAGAAAAATTCATAGCACTTGAATGTGACACGTTACCGATGGGAATTGCTTGAATACCACCAACATTAAAAGTTTTGTAGCCTGATTTCTTATAACCTTTATTACTTCCATTATCCGCATGGAAATAAACCTTACCTTTTAACCTATTATAAATAACCCTATTAGAGTGATAGGTGATTTTGTGAAAACCTTTGTTTACTTGTGTTGCAACTTTAAAGTAGTCATGCACACCACGAATATAAGCATTTAATTCAGATACTTTTACTGGAATCGTATTAATGCGGATAGACTTCACTTTCTTCTTAATATTTGCTTGAATTGATTTCATTGAATCTTTAGGAATGTAGCTTTGTGCCACAAATTTTTTCTTCTTAGCAACTGCTTTAAATTCGATTCCTAGAAATAACGACTTCCTTTTACGAAGGTTAGTAATTTTTGATTTAGATTCTGAGATTTCAAGCTTTAGATTCTTTTCAATGTAGTTTTTCACCGCATGAAACCATCTTTTAGCTGAATTGTAGCTATTTGTGAAGATTTTAAAATCATCTGCATATCGCACAATAAAGCCTTGTTTTAGTTTCGTTTTCTTCTGTACCCTATATCTTGGTCTGTTATCTTCATAGTGTGTATTCGTTGGGAAGTTATGCCATTGTGAAGCTACCCAATGGTCTAAGTCGTTAAGTACGACATTGGCCAATAAAGGAGAGAGGATACCACCTTGTGGCGTTCCTTTTTCCGCTTTACCTTCACCCACAATTTCACATTTCAACATTTTCTTAATAATTGCTAGAACCTGCTTGTCTCTTACCCCAATATTCCATAGTTGTTTTATTAGCTTATTATGGTTGATATTGTCGAAGAAACCCTTTATATCAATATCTACACAATAGTGAAGCTTATTAATATTAATTAAAAAGTTGGTACGAGCGATTGCATGGTGAGTCGATCTCAAAGGCCTAAACCCATAGCTATGCTCATAAAATTTTGCTTCTACAATCGGCTCAAGAATCTGTTTGAAACACTGTTGAATAATGCGGTCAAGCATAGTTGGTATTCCTAACGGTCTACTTTTTCCATCAGCTTTGGGTATGAAAACCCTTCTTACGCTATCAGGCTTGAAGTTAATTAGTTTTTCACGGACTAGATGAATGATTTCATCATCTGAGAATCCTTTGTATTCATTAATTGTTATTTGGTCAGTACCAGGTGTTTTACTTCCTTGATTAGATTTAATAGTACCAAAGGCAAGTTTTATATTTCTTTCATCAATAATGAAAGAATATAAATCTTTGAAGTTCCCACCATTTTTTGATTTTACATACAGACCATCTAATTCCCCTTGAAAATTATAATATTGTGGTTGAATACTACGATTTGCCATTAGTTTGTTTGTTACTCTCCTTTATAGGATTTCACCTATCTACTCTTACTCGATTCCAAACATATTCACTATAATAATTATTTTGGTATTGACTTAGGGCTATCCCTCCACTATGTTTCCATAGTTTCAACGGTACTATGCCCCTACTCTCATCACATTGAACTACATTTCTTCTAGTATTTAGCTTCCCTGTAGTGACAGAACACTCGCCTATAACGATTAACATTTCTGTATGTGACTTTCCACGTTCCGTAACCTCTAGCTGTGCATACGATTTTAGGTCCAACCTCTCCACCTGTCACTTTAGCAATACCATATAATTGCTCCCGATTTTCATAATCACGATTTTTACTCATCGGTAAGTGACCTTGCGAACTTAGCAAGAAGTCCATTTCTAGACATTATGGGTATAGATGGGTACATTCAGTTGTTCGTCTATCCTTAATGGAATTACTAACCATAATCGTTTTATAGCCTCCCGCCCTATCTAATACGACAAGTACCTCTACTTGTTTTTCCACAACTCGTAAAGGAGATGTTAGGGTATTATTCAGGCGACTTCACCTAGCTTCATACAATAAAGCCAATAGGCGCTTTATCGCATGTAGGAGTATCAGAGTAGACGCTTCAAGCTTTTGTTGGCAGCTCTCATTTCATCTATCGAGAATACAGTTATCATAAACCTTTAATAAATACTGATTTATGTTCTCTTTTCGTAGTTCAACTACTTATAGAGAAACGTGTCGCACCATGTCCCCATTCATGACACAATGCCCCGACTCCATTATCACGAGTTAAATTAATGACTTGGGTAGAAGGTTCATAATGTGCTAATGTATTGCCGCTTCCTCTCGCACCAATTGCCAGCCCTAAGCGTCCTCCTAGCCCTATATACTCAGGTGGAATCCCCAATATACGGGCTACATCATGTAACGCCTCAGATACATGCTCAATATGTTCTTTTGCATATTGTTCGGTGCAATAATGTCCAAATTGCATTCCCTTCAATCCAAACATAGTAACTACGTCTTCAGGTTTGGTAGCAAATTCTATTTCTGGTCCTTTTCTTTGGAGGGTATCTGGCAGTTTCCTACTCCAAGCAGCTGTGGATTTCTTACGAGTCGTAACCTTTTTCGTAAGTAAATCATTCCATGTTAGTTCATGTGATACACGAAGGTATGTAGAATTAATACTTTTTGAATTTGTACAAAGTGATATGAATTTCTTTCCTAATATTAATAACTCCATACCATCTGCATCAACAAATTCATCAAAATATTCTTCTACCATTCTTTTAAATGTGTATGTGACATTCTTATCTTTTTTAAATGCATACCAACCGTTTTGCATTTCCTTACCGTAAGAACCAACAAGATCTATCCATTGTTCTGAGGTATGTATTAACTGTATATCATGCCAAACTCTTCTACATGCTTGCACATACAGTTTCCTTGCAGTCGGTGTATCTACAATTGGCTTCTTATCAATCCTGCCCACTAGCAGTTGCTTTAATTTTGCAACACGTGGCGGGACATCATTTTCTTTTTCATGTTCAAAAGAGAATGGAATTAATGCGTTTCGATCCAATGTATTGAGCGCTTCTACTGGAGATTCTTTTTCAATTTCTGCTAAAACTTCTAAAGAAAATGATACTAAAAATGATTCTTTTAAGGCTCTTAGCTCTTTCTTAGCTCCTACTAATTTCTCACCAACATCATAGCTGTATTGATTGCGAACTTGTTTATCTGTCCTCACATCTTGTACTATTATGTTTTCTCTTACCTCTAAATCGAACAGTTCAAATAAATTCATGCTAAAATCCTCCTTTATAAAATAAAAAGACAGAAATTCATAGTCGTTTTTCACTACGGATTTCTGTCATTCCCTCTGTCTGTAGACTTCCATATAGTTATGTAAATCACTCATTACGATACACTCACACCTGTTAAAGAGAAAAGATCCTCTTTTGTCGGATTTAGTGCTTGTAACCAGCTATCTACCTCCAGAAAGTTTACTTTTTTTAATTGTTCGCCTTTTTCCGCACGCTTAACCACCTCTAAACCTCCATGCTGATGCACAATCATTACAAGATCATCTTTCTTGAAAATACAATCTACATCTGCAGAATTTATGTGGTGGTTACGTAGAATCGGTTTCCATTTTTTAAGTGAATAACCTTCTACATCTAAAAAACCACGGATAGCAGTAAAGCGAAAACTCGTCCCTCTAAAACATCTTTCCAATAAAAAAAGGAAATCCCGTACACATCCATTAAAATGAACATGATACAAATAGATTTCCCCTGCTTGTTTGGCTGCTCGCTGTGACAAGTTTGATGGTTTAATGGAAAACTGATAACAATCTCGTTCCCAAAATGCTCCTTCCTTTGTAACCCTCATTCGTAATGCACGTAAATTTGGCATAAAATCATCTGGATGTGCAGAACAAAATATAGATACTTCATAACTCATTTTCATTTGAATTTCCCCCTGGTTATATATTTATTATTTTTCTACTTCACAACAATTGATTACTTTACACGTAGAATAGATAACTCAAAAATATGAAGAAAAAGTAATACTCGATAAAGCCACGGCAAATGTTTTTCTCCATGATACATGTAAAGTTCTTTCGTTTCCCTTCTATAAGCAAATTGAACACCTAAGTGTGTAGGAAGTTTTGATATGTCCTCCATTTCAACGTTTTGAATAATCTCAATAACGGTATGGGAGGACTCCTTTAATAATTTCTTTAATGGCTCAAGAGGAATATTAAATAATCTACTACACTCCTTAGTTCGCTCTTTGTTATATTTAATAATTCTGGCCAATTCTTCTACAGTCGGATCAAATAAAGGATTTGTAACCTCTACATACTCAGACATAACTTTTTCTAATGTACAATCCATCTTGTTAATAATATAAAGACCCCACTCCTTAAACATATCTTCTAACGTACATGGATAGCCATACACCTCTAAACAGTACTTCCTTTCAAATGGAAAATAACAATCTTCTTCACAATCATGGCGTAAAATTGGTAAAAAAATCGTATTGTAATACTCATCAGAGTTGATGTGTAAGGCTGTCATTTTATC
>NZ_JBPWAP010000142.1:0-6603 GCF_051776705.1 Bacillus cereus group sp. BceL291
AGATATATAAAGTTAGCATAAATAATTATTAAACGGATATTTGGTACCGCTACATCGCTATAAAATTAAGGTTTTGGACTATCCATAAAGTAAAAAAGGCGTTATCCTTTCTGTAGAATTATAGGAAAGGATGGCGTTTTTTATGTCTGTTTCTGTGTCTGATGAATTACAACTATTTGCTCAAGAGATTCAAAGTTTTTTATCTCCAAATACCTTACGGGATCTTGCTAGAGATGTTGGTTTTGTACAACGAACTAGTAAATACCAAGCAAAAGATTTAGTCGCTTTATGTATATGGATGAGTCAAAATATCGCTACAACCTCTTTAGCTCAGTTATCTAGCTGTTTAGAATCATCCACAGAAGTACTCATCAGTCCAGAAGGACTGAATCAACGGTTTAATACATCAGCAGTTCAGTTTTTACAACATATATTGACTAACCTTCTAAATAAAAAATTAACTTCATCTATGCCACTTTCTTCTCCATACACCTCTGTTTTCAAGCGTATTCGCATTTTAGATTCCACTGCATTTCAGCTTCCAGATATATTTTCAACCATTTATCCTGGGGCTGGAGGATGTAGCCATACTGCTGGGATGAAAATTCAACTTGAATATGACCTATTAAGCGGACAATTCCTACATATCCATACAGGTCCAGGGAAACAACATGATCGAACCTATGGTTCTCTGTGTGTTCCAACTGTAACACCAAATGATTTATGTATCCGTGATTTAGGGTATTTTCATTTGAAAGATCTTCAACATATACAAGATAAAAAGGCTTACTATATCTCTCGTATTAAATCCAATACACGTATTTATCAAAAAAATCTCACACCTGATTATTTTCAAGATGGAAGAATCAAGAAAGGTACAGAGTATATACAGATAGATATGGAGGTATTAATGAACTCTCTCCAACCAGGACAAACCTATGAAATATCCGATGCTTATGTAGGAATGACTGATAAAGTACCAACTCGTGTGATTGTTCATCGACTTACAGATGAACAACAACAAAAACGATTGCAAGATCAAGTTGTAAGAGAGAAAAAGAAAGGAATAAAGTATTCCCCTCGTAGTAAACGTCTCAGTGGTATCAATGTATATATGACAAACACCTCTACAGATACTGTCCCGATGGGACAAGTACATGATTGGTACTCTTTACGTTGGCAAATCGAGATTTTATTTAAAACATGGAAATCATTCTTTCATATTCACCATTGTAAAAAAATAAAACGAGAAAGATTAGAATGCCATTTGTATGGGCAACTGATCGCCATTCTCCTCTGTTCTTCTACTATGTTTCAAATGCGTCAACTACTTCTTATGAAAAAGAAACGAGAGCTGAGTGAATATAAGGCCATATATATGATTAGAGATTATTTTTTTCTTATTTATCAAGCCATACAGAAAGACACCCAAGAATTATCAAAGATTCTCATTCGCCTGTTCAACCTCCTACAGCAAAATGGGCGAAAATCTCACAGATATGAGAAGAAAACAGTCTTTGATATATTAGGTGTCGTTTACAATTCTACCATTTCTGAAGATCAAGCGGCCTAATTCAAAAAATGAAACCCGATAGGGTTTATTTCGCATGCAAACCTTTAAATTTTCTAAGCCTGGCTTTTAGAAAAAAGAAATAATCTCTACTATACTTGATATTGTATAATCTTAGCTTGATAGTGATGGGGTAGCACCACACATCCATCAACTTAAGAAAAGTAATCACCTCCAAAACGAAAAAAAGAGCTGACTTCTCAAAGTTACTAACTGTAGAGAAAGAAAATTTTCATTTTGGGGTGCAGTTCAATGTATGGTGACCCCTATAAGGTATAAGTATTTTTTTATTTAATATTTAGTGCTGTATCCATTTTATTTCAAGGATAGTTCATGGAAATATTCCCTTGTTAAGATTCCTCTATAAAAATAGTGAAAAATATAAAATTAGACTAATGTTGAACATCTTTTTTTGTGTTCTATTATTTTTTCATCTTAGGTTCTCTGTACCTAAGAATCATATATAGAAATTATTATCTACTAATAGTTTTTCATATACATAAAATTATTCCTTTAATTAGTTTCGAGAAATTATGTATATCTACCATCACTCCCAATCAATATGTAATTATTTTGTATAAATATCAAAAAAATTAACGAATAATGACTTTAATTCTCGTGAATATTCCTTATTATTTAAGTTAAATTTTGGAGCTATCGATTACTTCAGTCTTCAATCATTATATATAAATTATCCCTATGTTATAAAAACATATAAGGTCAGACGTCTATTGAAAAACATTTAATAACATTCCGAAATTTACAAAAAAGGAGTACGTTTGTAATGTAAATAAATTTTAAGGAGTGTTAAAATGAAAAAACAAAGCTTAGCTACAGCTATCACCCTATCTTTAGGTTTATCTGTATTCGGTGGTGTTACGTCTACATTTGCTATGACGGAAAAGAGTAATAGCATTACAAATCAACCTATTCAAATGGAAAAAGGGAAAATACACCAATTTAATATGATCAATGCTACACAACCTATAGATTTCGGGTATGATACGAAGAAAAATAAAGATGCAGCCAAAGAATGGGGAGCGAAACATTATAAGAAGTGGATAGATGATTTGCTAAAAGATGATACAGATGACAAAGAAAGTAAAGAAAGTAAACTAGAAAGAAAAAATGAAAGAGAAGCAATAAAAAGATATACAGGTAATGATTATACGAAGATTAATACACACCTTAGAAATGATCGAAAACCTGCAAATAAAGAGTTTGATAAAGAAATTCAGTACATAGATCGAGCGCTTGCAAAAGTAACAACTCCCGAAGCAGTAAATGTTTATAGACGAGTCTCAGAAGATGCATTTCTTGAAAAAGGTAAAAAAGGTGAAAAAGTTTAAAGAAGCGTTTAATCATACAGAACAATCGGAAAAAGCATATATGAGCACCTCATTAGTTAACCAGACAACAGGAAATTTTCCTAAACTGCCGATTCTTATTCACTTAACAATTCCAAAGGGAAAACATGCAGCATACTTAGGAAATCTAGCGAAATTACCTGAAAGTGAATTGTTAATAGCTCATGGATCTTCTTATAAGATCAATTCAATTGAACAGCAAGTAGATAGTAAAGAAAGAGAATATTTACTAATAGAAGCAACATTAAACTAACTAAATTTTTGAAAACCCTTAAATTAGCGGGTGTCTCTTTTAACTTAAAGTTTATCAATATTATTATATCTACTTAAGTTGAATGGATTTAATACTTTGTGCAGACTCAAAATAAGGTTAAAAGAGATTTAGTAGGGAGAACGTCACATCGCCATCAAGTTAAGTAATTTATTAACCCACAAAATAGAAAAATGAGCTTAAACCTCAAATATATCTGCAAAGATATAAAATTTTCGTTTTGGGGTTGATTTGTTTTCTTAAGTTGATGGCGATGAGGTAGCATCACGTTACTATTAAGCCGACAATATAAAATTTCTCTAAAATGAAAAAATACGCTATTCTTTCTGTAGAATCATAGGAAAGGATGGCGTTTTTATGTCTGTTTCTGTGTCTGACGAATTACAACTATTTGCCCAAGAGATTCAAAGTTTTTTATCTCCAAATACCTTACGAGATCTTGCTAGAGATGTTGGTTTTGTACAACGAACCAGTAAGTATCAAGCAAAAGATTTAGTAGCTTTATGTGTATGGGTGAACCAAAATGTAGCTATGACTTCTTTAACTCAGTTATCTAGCTGTTTAGAAGCATCAACAGAAGTACTTATCAGTCCTGAGGGACTGAATCAACGATTTAATAAGGCTGCTGTCCAACTTTTACAACACCTACTAGCCGAACTACTAAGCAAAAAATTGGCCGCATCTATGCCGATTTCTTCTCCATACACTTCTGTTTTCAAGCGTATTCGTATTTTAGATTCAACTGCATTTCAACTCCCGGATGTATTTTCATCTGTTTATCCAGGTGCAGGAGGGTGCAGCCATACTGCTGGGATAAAAATTCAACTTGAGTATGATTTGTTAAGTGGACAGTTCCTACATATTCATACAGGTCCAGGTAAACAACATGATCGCACTTACGGCTCTCTGTGTGCCCCAACTGTGACAGCAAATGATTTATGTATCCGAGATTTAGGTTATTTTCATTTAAAAGACCTTCAATATATACAAGATAAAGAGGCCTACTATATCTCTCGTATCAAGTTGAATACACGTATTTATCAAAAAAATCCTAACCCTGATTATTTCCAAGACGGAAGAATTAAGAAAGGTACAGAGTATATACAGATAGATATGGAGACGTTAATGAACTCCCTTCAACCAGGACAAACATGTGAAATAGCTGATGCTTATGTAGGAATGATTGATAAAGTGCCAGCTCGTGTAATTGTTCATCGATTAACAAAACAACAGCAACAAAAACGATTACAAGATCAAGCTGTAAGAGAAAAAAAGAAAGGAATGAAGTATTCTCCTCGTAGTAAACGACTCAGTGGTATCAATGTATATATGACAAACACCCCTACAGATATTGTCCCGATGGGACAGGTACATGACTGGTATTCTTTGCGTTGGCAAATCGAAATCTTATTTAAAACGTGGAAGTCATTCTTTCAAATTCATCATTGTAAAAAGATAAAATCAGAACGATTGGAGTGCCATTTATATGGTCAATTGATTGCCATTCTACTCTGTTCTTCTATCATGTTTCAAATGTGCCAATTGCTCCTCATAAAGAAAAAACGAGAGCTTAGTGAGTATAAAGCCATATATATGATTAAAGATTACTTTCTTCTTCTATTCCAAACTATACAAAAAAACACCCAAGAGCTATCAAAGGTGTTACTTCGCCTGTTCAATCTCCTACAGCAAAACGGGCGGAAATCTCATCGATATGAGAAAAAAACGGTCTTTGATATATTAGGTATCGTTTACAATTGTACCATGTCTGATAATCAAGCCGCTTAATTCAAAAAAGTGAAACCCGTTAGGGTTTATTTCGTATGCAAATCTTTCAATCACCTACACTTGCCCTTTAGAAAAAAGAAACAATCTCGTCTAAAATTGACTTTGCATAAGCTTAGCTTGATAGCGATGGGGTCTCACCAACAAAACGCGAATTTCGTACGCTAAGCAATTTCGACAAAGAAAAAGCCGATTTCCTGTACGTTAAGGGACCGGCTGTATTGTTGGTTTGGAATAAGGTTCGATCAAAATTATGCTGTGAACATTGATTTTATAATAGAAAAAACCCACGCGTTTTGAACAAAAATTAATCAAAATACATGGGTTTGATTTTGCTATGGAGTCGGCGATTCATATTCCCTCCTGATGGTGTGCCAAGTTCTAAACTATTTCTGGTTATTCTAGAACTTACGCTTTTACTCTTCCGTATTAAATTTTGCCTGCGCTCTATTGAATAATGAAGCATTCACCTTATTTCGCGATAATTCACGAAATAAATACTTACACCTACTAATAACAGCCCTACGACAAGGCGGTAAGTTACCGGTTCATCTAAAAACACCGTACCAATGAATACTGCAATGATCGGTACAAGAAACGTGAATGTACCGACTTTGCTTGCCTCTCCCGCATTAATAAGTTTATAGTAAATGATATATGCCAGTGGAATGCCAAAAGTGGAGCCATATCCGAGTCCAAAAAGGTATTTACCATTCCATTCAATAGCTGACCAGTTTTCAAAAATTGTTCCAGTACCTATTAGAATAGCTCCACCAATAATACACTGCAAAGACACCATCCAGAAAGCATCTACTTCGTTGCTCACTTTCTTCACATAAACCACACCAAGTGCCCAGCTAAATGCCATAAGCAACCCTAAAACAACACCAATGATCGATACATGAACGGTTAATCCGTCCACACTGACAACTACAATTCCAAGAAATCCGATAATCAAACCCATAATTTTAAACGGCGACATGTACTCTCCAAGCCAAATCCAAGCAAACAATCCAAGTAGCACTGGCTGAAAATAGACAAGCACTGAAAACAGTCCTCCTGGCAAATAAATGAGCCCTACTGTCTGTAACCCAAAAAAGAGAATCGTATTAAAGAATGCTGAAATACAATATTTCGACCAATTTTCACGCCATTTGATCCTGTTCCGCATTTTATATATGAAAGCTGCTAGTATAAGGCCCCCAATCACTGCACGCATACCTGCAAATAATAACGGGGGCGTATAAGGCACAGCCATTTTATAGATTGGCCAACTTCCACCCCAAAGAAAGATTAACAATAGTAATGCACACGTCGATTTTGTAAAGACTTTCCCCAATTGTATATCCTCCCTTCAATAGTTGAATAGTAAACTAAGTCTATATTTCGAATTAGGCTTGAACGCTCCTCCACCAATAGATTCTAGCCTATGTTAAGGGAAGATATCTGCACCCTTTTATTTATCCTTATCCATATCGAAAAAATTATCTTACCTCAGAACCCCATGCCCATCAACTTAAGAATCTAGACTACCCCCAAGTGTAAAAAAACGTTATTCTTTCTAAAAAGCTAACTAGAAAGGATGACGTTTTTTATGAATCTTTCGATTC
>NZ_JBPWAP010000143.1:0-6514 GCF_051776705.1 Bacillus cereus group sp. BceL291
TTTTTTAGTTCTTATAGAAATATTAATATCTCTATCTTTGTACACATATCTTCATACATAATTCTCCTTATAACACATTTCTATATTTTAAAATTTGATAAGCGGTTATTACGTTTCAATATGCTCAGAAAATGCCGATACATATATAAGTAATTTTTAATACACTGGAATTTTATATGCAAATTTAAGTACCTTTACATTGCTATTTAAATACAATAGTATGAATGGTTACCATTGTATTTTAGCGTTCTGTAGAATTTTGGTTTTCATATCAGTACGAAATACCATGAATAACGAAGGAGTCTTTGTTATGAAAGACAATATTAAAGAATTAATTGAATATGGCGAACGTATTCCACACTTCCATAAGGATTTTCCTATAATTTTATTTTGGAGTCACAGAAGCGGTTGTACTTCCTTAGCGAATTGGTTTTTCTTCCAAATTGGGTTATATGAGGAAGCAATGAAATATGCACCGTTCATTCATCATTACGAATATGAGATATACAAAAACAGAACCAATTATTACAAAGATTTAGAGCTAGAACTCTTGAATCTAAAGAAAGAAACTATAAAGCTTGTGCGAAACCCTTATAAAAGAGCCGTAAGCTCATTTTTAATACTTTATGATAACCCTTATGCAACGAAACAGTGGGAGAGCATTAGAGAATATTTCTATAACAATAAAAATATTCATAAGGGAATCTCGTTTAAACAATTTTTATATTATGTAAAAGATATGGGCCCTAAGTCCAGTCAGTTAGATCAACATTTTTCACAACAATATATTGAGGGGGAAGAAAAGGTCATCAAACAAAATATAAAACTAGAGAATTTTAATACAATAATTCCAAAATTGGAGAAAGAATATGGATTGCTTTCTTCTGATATATCACTCCTTACAAATTCCAATCACCATAGGGCACATCAAATGATTCATAAAGGAAACTATGCAGATGATGATATTACAAACCCACATTTCCCTTCATTACCAACCTATCGAAGTTTTTATGATGAAGAAGCTCTAAACCTTGTTTCAGAAATATTTACTGATGATTTTGAAGCATATGGATATAAGAAGAATGAAATTAATTTTTAACTAATATACCTATCACCCCATTATGTATAGAGTCTCTTTAAAAACTATAACGACTATGAAAAGCCAGCGGTATGGAAGGGGAATTATAATGAGTATTTCTATTATAATGATGGGTTTCATTATAGGGGGATTGGTTGGAGTAACAGGGATAGGCGGAGCTGCATTACTGACTCCATTTCTTCTAACATTAGGTATAAGTCCTTCTGTGGCTGTTGGAACGGATCTAGTATATAATTCTATCACTAAAATGTTTGGCATATCTCAACACTGGAAACAGAAGACCATTAATTTTAGATTAGTAAAATATCTAGCTGTTGGAAGTATACCTAGTGCGGTTATCGCAGTGGTAACAATTCATTTCTTACCAATTTTTCATTATAATCGAGAGGGAATTATAAAATATATATTAGGTTATGTTTTAATTATTGCGGCAATTTCTATTTTTATAAAAATATTTTTCTATAATGAATCTACACAAAATTTTTTTCAAAAACAGACTATGACACAAAAAAAGAGCCTAACAATTATTATTGGTGCAATACTCGGTTTTATCGTGGGACTTACTTCTGTGGGATCAGGCTCTTTATTCGCTATTGCAATGATATATTTATATCGACTGAAACCATCCGAATTAGTAGGCACAGATATTACACATGCGTTTTTGTTAGTGACGGTTGCAAGCATACTAAATATGAATTTAGGAAACGTAGATTATCTCTTATTAATTCACCTACTCATTGGTTCTATCCCAGGTGTCATACTTGGTAGTAAATTCTCCACTAAGATCCCCGTTAAACCTCTTCAAATATTTTTAGCTATCATTATTGGTGTAAGTGGACTAAAGTTAGTCATCACTTATTAAAAATATTTTATGTTTTTGCTATATAAGAATGGAGGTTCAAAATGGATCATACAGAACTATATAATTTTACCCTTAAGCAAGGGCGTGTACCTCATTTTCATAAAGATTTTCCTCTTATCTTGTTTTGGAGTCAAAAAAGCGGTTGTACTTCACTAGCACATTGGTTTTTTTTATCAAATTAATTTACTTAAAGAAGCAATAAAATATGATTCGTTCATCCATAACTATGAGTATGATGTATATAAGAACTCTACAAATTATTTGATACATGTAGCTACCGCATTACAAATAAAAGAAAAGAAGACGTACAAACTAGTAAGAAACCCTTATAAAAGAGCAGTAAGTTCTTTTACTTCTCTTATTTCTCCTCCAAATATTTATCATCCTGCATGGAGACCTATTCGATTATTCCTTTATGGTGATGAGACATGCAACAAACCAATCTCTTTTAAATTATTTTTGTATTACCTAAGAGCTCATATGAACAAATTAGATGAGGTTGACCCTCACTATAGTCAACAATATATCGAAGGAGAAGAAGAATTCATTACAAACTATATTTATCTAGAAAATTTCAATACAGGCATTTCAAAACTAGAAGAGGAGTATAAATTAAAAAAATCACCATTAGATCTATTATCAAAATCTTGGCATTATCAAGCGAGTAAGATGATTTATAAAGGAGTTTATGCAGAAGCTGATATTACAACCCCTATTTTTCCGCGATTCCCTACTTATGATAGTTTTTATGACGCAGAAACAATTCAATTGGTTCAAGAGGTATTTGCAAAAGATTTTAATATGTATCATTATGATTTAAATTCGATTTCTTAAAATAAAAATGTTCAAAGCCTGCTGTATTAAGGGTGTTATTTTACAACTGATAGGACGATATCACATATTTATAAATTTTCATAAACCTTTCCTAAATCTTTTTTCAGTTGTGTTTTTAAGTGCTCATTTTCACTTTCTAATAGCTTGTTCTTATGTTTTAAAAGATTGAGCTTATTCTTTAAAGTTTCTATGATTACATCCTTAGAGGCATCCGATGTCCTTCTTTTTACATTCTTAAAATCATGTATGCCTTCTTGCTGTTGACGTAAGTCTTCAATCGTTTTTCTGACTAAGGGTTCTCTATATAAATATGCTTTTGAAACCTGTGCTTTTTCTGAAACTGAATTAAAATTAATTTTTTGTCCGTCTTTAACCATTAACTGTATTACTTCATTCACTCTATATTGTGTTTCCCTCTTTTTTTTAGAGGCATGATTCAATAACCCCGTTGTATTCGGATGTTTGTTAACCATCAATTTTTCTTTCCTCTCCTATATATTCTCGTTTATGTTTCGGCATACCGAAAATTCCAATTTCATTTTTCAATGAATCTCTAATTTCCTTATACTTATTAAGTTTTGGTTGAATCAATTCAATAGAACGAATACGACCGCTAGTTTGATACTTTATAATATCTTCTTCCATCTTTGATATCTGCGCATTATAGTAATCTAAAAATGTTGTATCTACATGAAAACTCCTACAATTATTTTTAATACAAGGGGTTTCTAACGAATAATCTAAGAATTCACAGCTAACCTTAGGACTCTTTATGCATAATCCATGATCCAAACGAATAGAGTCCATGTTATGGCGAATCCATTCTAGTTCCAAACCGTTTTCTTCTGCCTGCTCAGGGAGACTGGCTTGTATTAATTCTCCAGTTGTGTCAATACGCACTGAGTTTTGAACTTTTTCCCATTCCCTACGAAGAGTGTTATCTGAAATTTTTGCATAAGTTAATGTCATTTCAGGACTAGTATGTGCCATTAACTTTTGTACATGAAGAATATTCATACCATTATTAATTAGATTGACCCCATATCTATGTCGAAAAGCATGGTTCTTAAATAGAAATATTTCTCCATTTTTATCAAGGATTTTATATTTTTCGGCTAGTTGATTTAATGCATAGGTAACCGATTTTTGTGAAAAGGCCATCCCTCTATTTTTTCCAGTAAGAACAGGGAACAAAAATTGATTTAAGTTGTTATGCTTCTTTTCATGATTGTTAATATATTCTTGTTGTATTTTAACAATTTCCACAATTTCTTCTGAAATAGGAACAATATGTTCTTTTACATTTACTTTTCGTTGATCTCCTACTAACCACCAACCATCTTGCTTATATGCTAGACAATTTAATTGTAGCTGACATACATCTGAGACTCTAAATCCTGTTGCTTCCATAATGACTATTAATCGTGCAATTTCCGAATCTAAATTATGTAGATTTTCCAACACTTGCTCCCATATAAAATCTGGCACATGTTTAACATGTTCGTGATAGTTTTTCTTTTCTCTTCGAGGAAAGTCTTCGGGAAATATTAATCTGTTAACAGGGGTTTTAGGTGCTTCTTTCCATTCAAAACCTTGCATATATTCAATTATTCTTCTGACATTTGAAAGGCACTCTATTACATGACGATTACTAGGAACACGATTTTTTGTATAACTCTTTCCTCCCATTTCACGATTTCTAACATAAAATAAAAAATCTTCAATGTCCTGTCTTTGTAGATTCTGTAAATCTATCCACTTTGGATACGTTTCTACAATGAAATCAAAAAACAAATACATTTTCTTTAAAATATTTTGGGCGGTCGCAAAGGTAATTTGTTGGTGTATAAGTAATGTTTGATTTACATACTTTTTAACTAATTCCCGAAAGGGAAATTTTATACTGGTGAAATTAAGAAATCTGTCTCTTCGAGACATATTATATGGAATCCCTAGTCTTTTTATATTCCATTTATCTTTTTGATGTTCAGGTCGTTCGTCATAATAATTAGAGAAAAAATCATATAAACTTTTACATACTCCAAGATAAGGTGAAATAAATTCTCCTCCACGATGATGGGGGTATTTTAACGGCTTATTATTTTCAGTTAGATATAATTTGTATTCATCTAATAATGTAGTGTAAGGAATATCAATTATTGATGTGACTTGAGGGAATTTCTCGGCTAAAAATTTTGAAAGAAAGTACATTTTATAAAAATGCTTCTCCATAAAGCTGGATAAAAGCCAAATTTCATTGGTTAAAGAATAAAAAGAATAGTACTTTATCTCCAGTTTAATATATTCATTACTAATTTTATTGAAATCAACAATTTTTTTTGTTTCTTTAATTTTTCCTCTTCTATCTGGCAGGGGAAACTCTTCGATTTTCCATTCATCTAAAGCCCAATACCCTTTAAGGTCGTTCATAACTTTACGTTGTATTTTATTAGAATTAATAGCTACGATATTCATTTTCTCATTCTCCTATGCTGCTGGGCTTCATCCCAGTGCTTTCTTATAGTTTCTTCTGAAGGATGAATATACATATTTAAAGTAGTTTGTACCTGGGCATGTCCTAATAATTTTTGAATGATACCAGCGTCCATGCCTAGATCATAAAGTTGTGTTGCACATGTATGTCTAAGTGTATGAGCGGTAAAGTTTATTTTCGTTTTTTTAGACAATATACGTATAACAGCTTGCAAAGCCCAATATTGCATTGGTTGCCCTTTATTTTTCCCTTTTAAATTAATAAATACATGGTTAGAATCTACATCATTAGTATGGTAATCGATAATATAATCTTGGAATAAATTCATTGTTTCATTTGATACATATACTTTTCTTTTTTCTCCAGCTTGTGTTTTAGATTCTCTAACAGTGATACTACCATCATTGATATTGAAGTCCTCTATCCATAAACTTAATAACTCAGAAGCTCTTAATCCTCCTTCATATAAAATACGAATTATTAACTCATCTCTTATGTTATTACATGCTATATGAATCAATTCCGCCTGCTTAGTAGTAATGGTTTTTATTTTTCTTTTAGGTTCCTTAAGTTTTAAAATATTAATTTTGGTTGTTGGGGTATGTGTTATATGATCTAAAAATTTACGATACTTCCGCCTTGTATTATGGACTTCTTTTGTAACTTTGGATTTTACATTAAATAAGATTTGACCACTACGCCATTGGTAGTCCAAAAATTCAATAACACAATTAGTGATTAAGTTAACGGAAGATTCAGTTCTTTTGGCGTGCACTAACTTCTTTGTGTCATTTAAATAGATAGTATTTATATCATCTGTTGATTTTCTTAACCAATGAATAAATTCTGTTAATAAACTTATATCCACTTCTCTGTAATCTTTGTTCTTTTCGTTTAGAAAACACCAGAATATTTTCAAATGATAACAGTACGTTTTAAGTGTATTAGGTGCTTTTCCTAAAGAATCCTTATGTTTTATAAATTTCATGATTGGGATAACTGGTTCACCATTGTTATGTAAAACCATCCAACGTTCTTCCCCAAACGATGTAATAATACTTTGTACTTTAAACATTTTTCCACCTCCAACTGTTCAATCTATCTATACTATAAATACTATCTCTTTTTACTATTATTATAGCTTCTACAAAGAGACAAAAAAAGAGAACTACCTATCGTTGTATACGTTATCTCTACTCATATATTATACTATTGTTAACACCAT
>NZ_JBPWAP010000144.1:0-6483 GCF_051776705.1 Bacillus cereus group sp. BceL291
GAAGAACAACGTACAATCTTATACCACAAAACAAACAAATGAAAACATTGCCGTTGTAGGGAACAAAATAAAGTTGCCGAAACTAGGCCTTGTTCGATTTGCCAAAAGTCGCGAAGTAGAGGGGCGTATTGTAAATGCTACAGTTAGACGGAACCCTTCTGGTAGATATTTTGTGTCACTAATAGTTGAAACAGAAGTACAAGAACTTCCGAAAACACATTCTTACATTGGAATAGATGTAGGACTAAAAGATTTCGCTATTTTGTCAGATGGAACACACTATGAAAATCCGAAGTTTTTCCGATCATTAGAAGATAAGTTGGCGAAAGCACAGCGTGTTCTTTCTAGAAGAATGAAAGGATCTTCTCGCTGGAATAAACAACGAGTAAAGGTAGCTAGAATTCATGAATACATATCAAATGCTAGAAAAGATTACTTGGACAAAATTTCAACTGAAATCATCAAAAACCACGATGTTATCGGTATAGAGGATTTGCAAGTATCGAATATGTTAAAGAATCATAAGTTAGCAAAAGCAATTAGTGAGGTATCTTGGTCGCAATTTCGATCCATGTTAGAATACAAAGCAAAATGGTATGGCAAACAAGTCATTGTCGCATCGAAAACATTTGCTTCCAGCCAATTATGTTCTTGTTGTGGATATCAAAATAAAGACGTTAAAAATCTAAACCTACGTGAATGGGACTGTCCTTCTTGTCGTACACATCATGATAGGGATATTAACGCAAGTATCAATCTAAAGAATGAAGCGATAAGGCTTCTAACCGCAAGGACTGCGGGGTTAGCCTAATCAATTAGAGTTCGATAGAACTCTTTACTTAGGAATCCCTCACTTCTAAACGAAGTGAAAGTGGGGGTAGTTCAAGAAATGGCCAAAGAACTCAATTCCAACTTAACACTCAAAAGAATAGGATATATAACTTAAATCATATAAATATACAGTTAAATTACACAATTAGAAGCAAAACATAATAGATTTGTAATGGAAATTACATATTTTCTTGATTTTTTGATGCATTTTCATAAAATAATCCATGTCGAAAAAAGTCGAATGTTCATATATTATCTTTGTTTTTCAGTTGTAAACGCTTTATTGTTATGATATTATCATAGTCGAACAATAGATGGTAATAAGCCGTAAAGGATTTCTTTGCCTATGCCTCGTAAAATTGTACGGATAAATCATGAAAATAGGCTATAGGTCCAATGGAATATGAGATATCTTATACTATATTCAACGAAATTTCATCGCTAAAAATACTGTGAGCTCAGTTAAACCAACTTTTTCATTATGTCCCTAACTAGTTTTTACAATTCAGCTTAAAGATTCTCAGAAGTTAACTCATCCAATTTAGTAAGCTAAAATTTATTCTGTATCTATGAAACGTGAGCAAAAAGGATTCTACCAATAGAAACCAGCTAAGTGATTAAAGATATCCAAAATATTATCTTTATTACCATCTATAGTTAATTACGTATTTACCAACTGGTCATCTCCCTATTAGGTAGACAGATAAAAAATAAAAATCTGTTATCTAAGGGGAGTATTTTTTATGGCTAGAATGAAATATTCTAAAGCTGAAAAATTGGCGATTTTAGCTCTTTATAAAGATGGTCATCATTCAATAGCTGACATTACGGCAAAGTTTTCTGTTGATCCTGGGACGATTAGAGATTGGAAAAGAAGGTATGAAGTGAATGGTGAAGACGGCCTAGAAGAAGCACTTTCTTGGAAGCGTTACTCAAAAGAGCTAAAGTTAGCAGCCGTCAATGATTATCTATCAGGACACGATTCGTTAAACAAGATTATCCAAAAATACAATATATCCAGTACTGCGGTTTTGAGAAAATGGATTAAAAAGTATAATAGTCATAGAGAACTAAATGATACCGGTAAAGGAATGACAAACTCTATGACAAGTAGAAGAAAAACAACGTTAGAAGAACGAATTCAAATTGTGAATTACTGTATGCAACATCAGAAAAACTATCAGCTCACTGCCGAAAGTTATGAAGTTTCTTATCAACAAGTATATCAATGGGTCAAGAAGTTTGAAGCAAATGGTGAAGAAGCACTACAAGATAAACGCGGTCGAAAGAAAGAAGAATATGAATTAACAGCTGAAGAAAAGTTTAAACTGGAAATGAAACGTTTAGAACGAGAAAATGAACGATTACGTGCAGAAAATGCTTTTTTAAAAAAGTTAGAAGAACTCGAAAGGAGGCATCGTTAACAAGCGTTCGTCTACAAAATAAATATAGAGCGATTCAAGATTTACATGCGCATGAAAATTTGGCAGTAATCCTTTTATGTGAAATTGCCGGTGTATCTCGTGCTGCTTATTATAAATGGCTACAGCGTACGCCAACAGCTAGAGAATTAGAGAATGAAGCAATTCTTCTGGATATTCAAGCTATTTATGCACGAGTAGAAGGCATTTATGGGTACCGAAGAATGAAATTAAATATTAATAGAATGTATCATAAAAAGTTTAATCACAAACGCATTTATCGCTTAATGCACATTGCTGGATTACAGTCCGTGATTCGTCGGAAAAGAAAGCGCTATGTTCCCTCAACTGCGCAATATGTCGCTGAAAACCGACTAAATCGTGAATTTACTGCAAGCAAACCCAATGAAAAATGGGTAACAGATGTCACGGAGTTCAAATTAGGAAACGGAAGGAAAACGTATTTAAGCGCCATTTTAGATCTTTATGATGGGTCTATTATTAGTTATGTATTGGAACATTCAAACAATAATAAATTGGTATTTCAAACATTGGATCAAGCTATCACTATATTAAAAGAGAATGAACATCCATTGATTCATAGTGATCGAGGGTATCAATATACGTCACATGGGTTTAAGAGAAAGATAGAAAAGGCAAAAATGATTCATAGCATGTCACGTGTAGGAAAATGTATAGATAATGGACCAATGGAATCGTTTTGGGGGACGTTGAAGTGTGAAAAGTATTACCTACATAAGTATGAGACATTTGAAGCGTTACAACAAGCGATAGATAATTATATCCAGTTTTACAATAATGAACGTTACCAAGAAAAATTAAACGGCTTAAGCCCATTAGAATACAGGGTTCAAGCCGCTTAAAGTGTTTTTTATTATTTCCACTGTCTACTTGACAGGGAGCTGTTCATTCTGCAACAGGAAAGATCGAACATATATTAATAAAAAGAATTACTTATATTATAATTTGAAAATAAGCCATAAATATTAAGAAATTTTATAACGAATTGAATATTCGCACTAACTTTATTATAATTGATTAAGAGTTGGAGTAGTAATCTGTCATCTGTTCCTTTATTTTAAAGAAGGTTGATTTCAACCTTCTTTTTTTTGTTGTTTTTCCCTCCTTTAAAAAAAGGAAAAAGAATTACTTAATGATTGTGGAAATTGCTTTTTTGTAGACTAGTTGTTGCTTGCCATGAACCATCATAAGAATGGCAAATTTATCCGTTGCAATAATCTGCCCAAGTATAGGAACCTCACTCTTTAAAAATATAGTAAAATTCCCTTTTTCTTAGTAACTTAATTCCATTTAATTATCTGAATATAGGTAAGTTTAAAAGAGCTTTGAACACGAAAAAAGCGAAATCCTATAATTTTTTGTTCAGTATTAACGTGTGCAGAAACATACAATTTTCGCGAAATAATATGGTGAACCTTTACAATTAACTTCAGGCTATATGTCTAAAAATATATTGAATTTATCTCTAAGTATTTGATAATATTGTTTCACTGTTATTTCTTTTTTAGACTTCTTTCCGTGCCGAGTTTCGGTAAAACTTTTCTCAGTAAGTGCAATATGACCGTTTCCAATTAATTTGCAAATAATACTCCCCTTATTTACTGGCGATTCTAGATGCTCTATAACCATATTTTGTATAGCATTTATTTTCTTTTCATCAATTGCATTTAAATAAAAAGCGTAGCCGATAGACCAGGTATCAGTAAGATCCGAATCAAGAAAATGAGAAGTTTCCCCATTTTTCCCTTTTTTCATTTCAAATACATAGGTCCCTTTCTCTGTATTTTGCCTACGAACACGATATTCTCCCGTTACAGAAGTCACACTGTCACCATGAAAAGGAACAGGATGTAAAGGAAGATAGGATGCAAAACCAGCATCTATTATATAGTTTTCATTTTTGTGCTGTAAAACGATAAGTGCGTGTCCATCATCCGGGTTCCACTTTCCTATTTTCGAATCATAAAGGGTTCCAGCTATTCGATACACATTAAATCCACAATCACACAAAAAATAATATAATAAAGAATTAATCTCATAGCATAATCCTCCACGATTCTTTAAAAGTAGTTTTTCTTCAATAGTTTCTCTAGAAAATTCTTGTATATTTCCTTCCATGATGTCTATGTTTTCATACGGTAATAAGTGCCCCATCTGTAAAAGAATTGTATGCAAATCTTCAAAATTCACATTTTCTTTTGGTGGAATTTTTAACTTTAAGAAAAACTTTTGTTGTAATTCAGTTAACATTATATATCCCCTTCCATTTATAAAAAATTCATTTAATATTATATTAAGAATAACGGTTATAAAATATACAGAGTGAATAACAAATTTCAGAGAACCGTGTAACATTAAACATTAGCGGACATTTAGAAGCAAACACTAAAAAATCTCTTATTTTTTTTAATCCACATTTTTGTTATTTGGGTATTTTTATTTATTCTGCCAAAAGGAGAATAAGTTTAATTCAGAAGAGAGCTAAATGTGATTTCAAAAAGTGTATTTCGTGATACATCTAAGAATAAAATTTTTTGGATGTAATTATTATTAATTTGTATTTTTTATTTAAAGTCCATTAGTTACAGGTAAATTATGTAAATATTTGCAACTTTCGAGTAGCCTTTAATTCTTCTATTTATACATATAATACTCTTTATATCGTTCGAACTTCGATTTTTTTGTTTGTGGTGGTATTATGGATGACTTTAATGATTTAGATGATGCTACTTGCTTTGGCATTTGTAATACGCCCCGTTTCTTGAGCTCTCTATACAAATTACTCACATTGCACCTCAGTTTTTTTGCAATAGTTGGATATTCCTCTCCTTGATTAAATAATTGTACTGCTTTTTTACATTTTGAGTCCCATTTTTCTTCTGTCGTTTGAAATTTTTGAGTTCGTTTTTTAACTATATTTTTTTCTAATTTAATTCTCTCTCGTTCTATTTTACACCGCTTGGCACAATACTGTTCTGCGTCTGCATGACTTCCGAAATGCTCCTCCTGTAAACGTATCATTTGTACTTTTTTCGCAATTTCTCTCAATTTACAGTCACCTCATTTTGTTTAGTGAATTCTACAAGAACTTGATCCCACTTTATAAGTAGGCTATAAATGCTCACATTACCCTTAAGATAGCTTTTAATATACTATTTCGAAAAATTATAATCATCTCTATTTTTACATAATTGTAAACTATAGTAAATTGATAATGTTGACACAGAATATTCTAAACCTTAATTCTCACTATACACATAAATAAACTCTATATTTCCTTTGCTTGAAAAATGGAGAAATTAGCCCAAATCTAAGTTATAGATGTATACACCTATCTTTATTACAAATACTTTACCTATTGTAGCTAGGGCGCAATAAAAAAGAATGCAGACATGTTTTGCACTCTTTTTTATTAACTCTTATATTATTTTTTCACCACAGTCAGCTCCTCAAAGCTCAAAGTTCTTAAATGACTCTGAGCATTATTTTTGTATGAATTAAAGATTTTACTTAATTAAGATTAGATTACTATAGATAATTGATTTTTTTATATTAAGTTTATATTTTTTTGTCAAAATAGTTTAGAGATTCATGTCCTTGTACACTAGCAGATGGGATATAGATGTTATAATACTAATTGTATGAACTTAAGAAATCGCACTTATCTAAATATAAACTTTGTTTATTTAGATACTCCAAAAATTCTACTAATACATAAAAATTAAGGAGTGAAAGTAATTGAAACTAGCACATGCCACTTTAGAGATGGATTCTAATGGGAATATTCGTAAAGAAGATAACATGGTCACAATCATTGTAAAGCCAGACACAGGTAACTCTGTTCGTTTATTTTGTAAGATTGATCCAGATCAAAATACTCTTATTGCTTTTAATACGGCCATTATGGGTATTGTCTGTCCTTGTTGTAATTCAAACACATTTACATGTTCTACACTCTATAACAAAAGACATAAATTACTTCGTGAAGCCTATGAGCTTTTAAAAGAAAATCATTCTATTCGTTTAAAATTACTATATGACCAATTTGGAGAATTAACAGTAAAGTGAATTTAACCATACACCAGTTCTCTATTCAATAGCATACAGAATGTAATAATAATTCTTCAATTTACAATAATTATCTCATATAATGTATCCGTTAAAAGTGTATTTAACGAACAGTTTGATG
>NZ_JBPWAP010000145.1:0-6408 GCF_051776705.1 Bacillus cereus group sp. BceL291
GCTCTACCCGTAGTCCCTACGGTGAGAACATAAGTATCTTGTACGTTGGCGCACCACACTACCTACTTTAGCTTGGTTTTCGCAACTTCGGCAAGCATGGGGCGATAGAACGTTGAAGATTTTACGGTTGTAACGTTTTTCTGTAATCAACCTCATAACTTCAGTTTTCGAAGAGCAATCTGTACAAGTAAATGATAGCAAACATGTTGGCTTATGCCAACCGACATTCATCTCCCACCTTAAATTGGTGTTTCCCACCTTCACATTTTTGAGGAAGGAGTCTTCTGTCGGAAAAAGATAAAACATATGATTCATTCACAACTATTGTTTTAAACTGTAATAATTATGCCACTCAAGTATAGTTTACTTTGTTATTTTATAATATAAAGAGTTTGCTAATTTTATCTCTTCCAATCTTTAAAATCGGCATACTTTTTATATTCTTTTTCAATTACGCCCTTATACCATTTGTTATCACTTTCAGGTCTAGATGGTTTATTATTATATTCATTAATGTCTCCGTTTGCATTTAACCATTGAGAATTATTATAAGCATATTTATAGATGAATTGTCTAGCTTCTTTTAATGAATTAAACTCACCTAAATATAACTTAGGTTGCGCAATTCTGTACCCATATACCAAATAAGTTGTACCATGTTCTCCTGAGGTTTCGAAAAAAGGTTTTGGTATTGAATCAATTTTCTCCATTATATCCTCCTATATAATAATAGTTTGATTCTATTTAATTAGTAGAATCAAACTATTATTATGTGAACTTTTTACATTAATCCTTAAAAAAAAGTTGACCAATTAATCAGCTTTATTAGAAATGCATACTTTGTTCCCCTCTAAAACTTGCATATACAAACAACCACTCAATCATTCGCCAATCATCCACTTTAAGATAATAAACTGATTGACTGGTGATTAATTGACTGATCAAGACTTGATTTAATATAATAAAACCAACCACTCAATCACCACTCGACCTATTGAGAATAATATCGATTTTCTATTACAAGTGACTGGTGATTAATCGAGTGATCGCACGCGAAAATGATGATAGAAGCACCATGTGTACACTTTTATAGCAATATTTTGTTGGTTGAGCGTTAATCGGGTAGTTGATCGATGGATATTTAGGTTGTTCTTACTTGTATTGGATTGGCTCTTGATTGAGCGACGATCAATGGGGTGTTTGAGTGGTAGTTTTCATTTATAATCATTCAATAAAGGTCATACTTTTAGAAAATCACCTTGCAACGATGAAAAAAACTATATATGATGTAGTTACTTTAATAATTTTGTATTTTTCTAGATGCAGATTTATTAACGATAAAATATTTATATAATAAAAAAATAAAATATAATAAAGCAAAAAAGGTTCATCAGCCCAATGAAGTAGCGCCAACTACTTCATTGTGGTACACCGCACAAAAATTCCCAAAAGAAATTTCCGATCGACAGCGGTAAACAAAGCCAATAAACCTTTTTATTTTGCATGGAATTATAAGATAATTTTACTGTATCTTATGTATTTGTGCAACTTAAAAAGGGGATTTCTTGCGTATTTTTAGGCATTGTTTACCGTGATAATACATATATTACTTTTTTTATGAGTGATATTTTGTATCCGTGGTATGACAGTGCCTTTTTCTGCTCTTTTGAAAGGAGTTAGCAACATTATGCATACGCAAATGGCTTTTTCCCAACAGAACTTTAAAGTTCATGGGGTTAAGTTTTTTGATGGACTATTAAACACCATAAAACTAGAAAATGAAAGAAAAGAGTTACCATCTTCAGCTTTAGCTACTTACATCTTGCTTCACTTTGAATGTAATGATATAGGAATGCTTCCACGTGAATTTCAAATAATGGATCTTGCTAAGAAAAGCGGGATTCCCTACACAACAATTTATACAGGTTTTCAAGTTTGTTTGAAGCGTAATCTTGTAAAAGAAACACCTGTTGGAAATCGTACTGTATATGAAATTGTAGATTATGCATTGTATAACCATACTGCTTCGGAAACTTCAAACATGTCAGGTATAACGCTTTCGTATTTCCGTATTCCATTTCACCTTATCCAAACAATAATACTGAGTAGTCTAGTAAAGGCTCGTGATAATAGGGGAATTATGTTCCTTCTAAATTTAATCAACACTTTTTCAAGAAAAGTGGGTATGGAACATTATAAACATAATATTGATGAGTTCCAGATCACAAGAAGAATGGCTTTCTTAAAAGAAAGGTTAAAGCGTAATGCAAAAAAAGTACGACAATACATAGAAATTATAAAACCTATTGTGCAATTTACTGCAATTGACTCTAAAGAGAAAAATTCTAATGAATCACGAATTACAAGTGTAAGAAAACAGGTAAAACAAATCATCATTGAGAAGTTTAGTGTGGTGTTTTCTTCAAACTGTGTAATAGAAAATGATAAAAAAGAATTACATAGACCAATAGCAAAGTGCCGAAAAGAAGCAGTGTCTCGTTTAAAGCATATGGGACAAGCGTTACGAAAAAAAGATAAAGAAAATATAATGACTGCATTTAGACAAGAAATTGTTGATCACGCAATCTATTTACCAACAAAACAAAAACAAAATGAATTACTAATTTACGCAATGACTTATGCGTTAGATCAAGTTGAAAGATGCACAAAAGAGCAAGAAATATTCTCTATTCCAGCATTTATGCGTGTACAGTTTAGAGATTCATGGACGGATTTTAAAGAAAAAAGCTTATCTGTAGAAGAAAGACACGATACAAGGATAAATTATTATAAGCAAAATGGTGTTTATCCTGACTTTGTGTAATTTTTAAAAAAATAAATACAGCAGCCCTTGTTAAAAAATCACTTAAAAGCAAGGGTTATTTGGCATGTTCTTTATTTTGAAGACATGCTTTTTTATTTAGGAAAATATTTCTACGAGCATTTTTACGCAAGCATATAAGCTGCTAACGCTACGTTTAAATACGATTCAGTGTGTTTATAATTCGATTCAATACTTGTGAATATCTTAATTATTTTATTATAGACTTGTGAATTCTGAGTAATATGGTATTTAACTTCTTAATTTGTGAATTATATGATGGGAGGCTTGTTTGTATTGGGGATATTACGATAGGGAATTTATCTTAATAGCAAGGAACGTATGTAATGCAAGGCTTTAGAGGTATTTGCTAAATCTCTTTATAATTAATAATTGAGTTTAGTTATATATTTCTTGTTGTTTGTATATAAAATACTTGTGATTATTTATATTTAATTACTTGTATTTTTTTAGATTAGATACGTAGAAAAATAGAAAAAAGGAATAAATATAAGTTTCCAAGGGGGTAATTAATCTATTGACTTTTAAAATTCATAGAGGTATTCTTATACGTGAACAACAATTAACTAAGAGAAATATACAAATTAATAGATTTAATTTCTAGCTAAACGGACACACCGAAGGCACATAACCTGCCATCGGTGTGTCTTTTTTTGTATAAATATCAAAAAAGGGAGAATTTGAACTATGAATGAAATTGTAAACATGAGTAAAGAGAGATTTACAAAGTATTGTGAGGACAATGCAGCATTTGAGGAGGATATTAGTTGCATTATTAATCACTACTTTTTATTACTAGGAAATAAAGCAAATATATTACAAGAAAGAGAATTTAATAACGAAATTGAAGAAAAAACGTTTAAAAATAATGTAAAGCGTTTTGAAACTCTATTCCCTGCAGCTGTTAAGAATGCATTTTTAAAAGGGTATCAATTATGTCTAGAGTTTATACATCATCCTGAAACACAAATACCTGAGAATTTATATACTGATCCGAACTTTATAAAAGACATTCCTTTTGCCCTAGCAAATGCATCCGAATATGAATTGTACGAAATCATTCGAACAGATGAAACACAGGAATTTAGTGTGTTTGCTATACGAACATATGAGGGAATTCGTCCATTATTAGAACAAGTATTTTGTGAAGTTGCATACAGTGGTGCTGAATATGCTTTTGAACATGAACGATTAGAAAGAGGATTTGAATTAGTGAAAGGTGATACCACTGTATTAACCAAAGTTCCTGTAGATCGTTTCTTCTCAATTACGCCTTCTGTAAACGGAGTTGTTGTGCATGCGGAAGAGCATTGCGAGATTTGGACTTTAAATTGGAATAGCAAAGTAACCATTGATAATCCTTTTATTGAGGTTGCTGAGGTTACATTTATTCATCAAACAAAGGATATGATTCAAAAAAATATTGAAGATGGTGTTTTATACTACAGTTTTCTTTATCTTGATACACCTTTACATGAGATACAAGATCGATTAGAAATACGAGTAAAACTAAATTCTGATTTTGGGGCTCCACGTTCAATGGAACAAGTTGAAATGGAGTATATTTTGAATGAGATTATTGGGAAGGTTCATCTTCAGGCACAAATTCCAATTGAAAACATGATTTTAATCCAACGTTAGAGTTTGTAGGAGGTTCACTATGGTAAAAAAAATCGTTTTAGCTATTAGCGATACTGTATATACGGCATATTTACGTGAGGATTTTATTGGTGCGGGATTTGAAGTAGCTGATAGTGATGTGATGCACATCAAGTATCTAGATGAAATTCTAGATACGGAACAGCCCAATATTTTATGTATTAATGACAAACGATTAAATATTGATGCGGGACATGAAGAGAAACGTGAATTGATTATTTTACAGAAACTAAGAGATATTCGCTTTAATCGGGATATTCGTATTGTGGTATTTACAGAGCGTGAAAATGATGATGAGTTTTTGGCGAAACTGATTTATCTAGGTATCTATGACATTTTTAACTCTCGTAAAATTGATATTGATAATAAAGTCATCCCCCAGCTGCTACAAGAATCAGATATTAAAAATGTAGCGGAAATTGTAGGAGCAAGTCAGGCACCTCAACAAACAAAGTTACCGGAGATTCCTGTTGATGAGCAAGAAGAGGAAGTATCAAGTGAATTAGATGAAAGTGGCAACAGTCAGCCTTCCTCTAAATCCAACAAACTAATTAAAAACAAACAAAAGCATAAGTCTGTATTAGAGGAGACGCCAAAAGCACCTATTATAAAAAAACAGTATAAATTGGCTTTTGAACCGGTATATGAAAAACAAATTGGTATTGCTATTCCAAGAAGAACGATTGTTGTGGCTAGTATGAACAGGAGAAGTGGTGCTACTTTTGTTTCACATCTTTTAGCTACGTATTTAAATGAACTACAGATTGATGTGAATTATATAGAGAATCTATATGATGATGGCTATACGTATCCGTTACTAAAGGGATATACAGAAGCGCCAGAAAACTATCGTAGTGAATTTATGTTGCAGCGATATAAAGAGATGCTACAGAAGGAATCTGATATATTATCAATTCCCAAATGGAAGCAAGGAAGAATAAATTATATCGTAAAGAATCCTATAGTGGACCAAGAGTTGAAAAACGAAACAGAGCAGGACTTTGACCATTTTATTAAGGTTTTATTGGCTAACCAAGAAGCACCTATATCTATTATTGATGCAGGGAGCGATTGGGATAAAGATTTATACCATGAGATATGTGAAATGGCGGATTACATATTCTTTGTAGCGGAGCCAGATCTGCATCAATTGCTAAAGATAGCGCATCCTCTTACAACAAAAGAGAGAAAGCTCGTTTCTTACTTAGATTTAGAGAAAACGAGAATCATTGGGAATAAGTTTTCTCCTGCACTTTTAAAGCATGAAGTAGTAGAAGAATGTTTTGGAGACAAGGTATTAACCGCTTTACCACCATATGAGATAGAAGATGTATTTGAATCTCAATTAAATAGTAGTACGTTACTATCTAGTCGGAACTATTATAAAGAGTTAGAAGGAATACTGAAGGGAATAGCTGAGCTACTGCTACCAAATCAATTATTGAACCAAAAGAAAAGTTCCATTTTAAGTGGATTTCGATTTCGAAAGTCTGAAAGTTAAGGGAGGATAAAGAGGAATGCAAAAGTTTATTGTTGCAGCAAGTATGTTGCTGTTATTTGTAGGTTGTCTATTTTTTGTAACTGATATGGTGATTGGAGATACAACACATACTGATAATAAATCGTCTTTAGAAAGGGGTGGCGAGATAGCTTTGGCTAAGTCTGTAAAAATAGGTACTCTTCGTGCAGAACAAGAAATAGCTATTGATGTAGAAAAAGCGAAAAAAGAGTTTGAAAAGGCGTATAACAGTAATGCGGATTTTAAAGATCCTGCTTCAAAACGTAACTTTACTGTATATGATGTACAGGAGAAACCAGCAATGATTGCTGTCGAAGGTGATGCGGAAGCTGCTAGTTATTTTAAGCAATTTGATGAGAAAAAAGAAACAATAAAGAGTAAAGCAAGA
>NZ_JBPWAP010000146.1:0-6372 GCF_051776705.1 Bacillus cereus group sp. BceL291
GAGTGTGCACCTATTTTTCGTAATGCTGAGGAAATATCTATATTATCTTGTTTTGTTTCTGCTTGAACGATTGGCGTTGCGAGAGTATTGATAGGAATAGTCGCCCCGGTAGCAATTGATGTTATTAAAAATCCTGTCATAATTTTATTCTTCATTCCGTACACCTCTTCACTATTGTTTTTTACAAGTTTTGATCGTAAATGTTGTACAACCTAACGTTAGGATTTCTTCACACATACTTGAAGATAGAGATTTTTTCAAAAAAGTAATTACATCTCTTTTTTTTATTTATTTTTGATAGAATATAAGGACCTTACTTCCCCCTCATTTTAAACACTATGTTTTTCATAAGTAAACCAGAAAATCGCTTTGATTAAATTTGATTTTTCAGATATTTTTTCATTCAAATTATATAATATTATATTTATAAAAGTTAAATCCAAATTTCATTTCATAAAGTGAAATAATTATACTATGATAATTAAACATAAAAATCCATTAATTCCTTTAAATCTAAATGAATCCCTCGCCTAAAAATGATATCAATATAATTTAATAGTGATTAATACATATCTGTCTTTTATATGGATATGTAAAATTACATATCCATATAGTAGTATCTAGCTTAAATACTCCAATTAGAATAAATAGAGCACTATTACAAAACTTGCACACGTATTATAAAAGTAAATATCTGTATAAAATGTACCCTATTAAATAGACCGTAAAAAAAATCTATTCGATAGGGTATTTCTTGTATTATAGAAAGAAAATTTAGAACCGGAGAAATTTTAAAATGACTAAAAAGCTATTCACTAAAAAAGAAATACAAGATCTTTGAACTACCCCCACTTTCACTTCGTTTAGAAGTGAGGGATTCCTAAGTAAAGAGTTCTATCGAACTCTAATTGATTAGGCTATCCCCGCAGTCCTTGCGGTTAGAAGCCTTATCGCTTCATTCTTTAAATTGATACTTGCGTTAATATCCCTATCATGATGTGTACGGCAAGAAGGGCAGTCCCATTTACGTAGGTTTAGATTTTTAACGTCTTTGTTTTGGTATCCACAACAAGAACATAATTGACTAGAAGCAAAGGTTTTCGATACAACAATAACTTGTTTGCCGTACCATTTTTCTTTATATTCCAACATGGTCCGAAACTGTGACCAAGATACCTCGCTAATGGCTTTTGCTAACTTATGATGTTTTAACATATTCGATACCTGCAAATCCTCTATACCGATAACATTGTGGTTTTTGATGATTTCGGTTGAGATTTTGTCCAGGTAATCTTTTCTAGCATTTGCCATGTATTCATGAATTCTAGCTACCTTTACTCGTTGTTTATTCCAGCGAGAAGATCCTTTTATTCTTCTAGAAAGAACACACTGTGCTTTCGCCAACTTCTCTTCTAATGATCGAAAAAACTTCGGATTTTTATAGATGGTTCCATCTGACAAAATGGCGAAATCTTTTAGTCCCACATCCATTCCAATGTAAGATTGTGTTTTCGGAAGTTCTTGCACTTCTGTTTCAACTAACAATGACACAAAGTATTTGCCAGAAGGGTTACGTCTAACTGTAGCATTTAAAATACGCCCCTTTACTTCGCGACTTTTGGCAAATCGAACGAGACCTAGTTTCGGCAACTTTATTTTGTTTCCTACAACAGCAATGTTTTCATTTGTTTGTTTTGTGGTATAAGATTGTACGTTGTTCTTCTTAGATTTAAAACACGGGGTACTGTTTTGTTTTTTGAAAAAGCGTGTATAAGCATCCGCAAGGTTACGAACAGACGACTGAATCGCAATACTATCCACTTCTTTTAGCCAAACAAACTCTTTCTTCATGACAGGAAGTTTGGCAGAGCATGTACCATATGTCAAACCTTTTCCTGTCTCTTTGTATGCGTGATTCCATAGAGATAGGAAATAATTGAATACAAAGCGAGAGCAACCAATCGTTTTGTTGATTAGAATTGCTTGTGCTTGATTTGGATAGATACGAAACTTATAGGCTTTATTCATCATTATTTGATTCACCTCCATTTCGGTATATGACTATTATACACCTAACGTACATTCGATAGGTAGTGGAGTAACACTTTCTGTGTGCCATCCCTTGTTCGAAGCCAATTCATCTCCCACCTACTCACTGGGCTAGGACCCTTCACGCTCCTTGAAGAAGGAGTCTTCTTGGCTAAAATGATAAAAAAAGAAGAGAGGATATACACTCTCTTCGTCAATAGTATTATACATAGAGAATAATAAGGTAAAAAACTGTAAAGAGATGAACTTTAGAATGCTTCACAAAGTGAATTACAACACAGGAACTTCCAAAAATATACATAAATATAACGTTTTTCTCTATAACATCCTAAATTTAATGAATATTCGAATCTAGGTCAGGTCTACTATTCGCCACTTGGCTTTCTAACAAACTGTTCGAAGTGAGTTCATCTCGATTAGTCTTTGCTTTTAATAGCTAAGAAATTCATCCTAAGACGGTCGAACTAAATCTCTTGTTCCAAAGGCTACTTTATTAATATTCATGCTAATAGGCTTATTGCTTCATTGTTGTTAATAACTGCACTATAATCTCTATGAAGATTTGCACCGTATATACAAGAATATACTTGTTCAGACAATGACATATCTTTCACAACTGCTACATGTTTTTGTGGAAGGAAACCTTTTATCTACTCTATTTTTTATGAACTTGCTGCCCTTCTTTGTTCTGTTTGCTGTTTATTTACACGTACTATAATTGGAATAGCAGCACTACCCATCACAAAAATAGCACCTGTAATTTGAATAACTGATGGAATACTATTATTAAACAATATATCTAGTAACAGTGAAAACAAAATGTTTAAATATAACAACGCAGATAAATTTGAAATTCTCGTAGTTAACTTATACGCCCTTCCTCTAAACCATTGATTCCCTAAACTTCCCATTGCCATTAAAAATAAAAATACTAGTACCATTGTACTATTCGTAAATACACCAATATAATTCCCCTTTGAAAAACATGCAGAGAGTACACCCGATATTATTGTTCCATATAGGTATGTATAGGCCATAATGGATAGATTATCATCCGTCTGTGCACTTCTATGTAAAAAAAATTGTGAAAATGCTAAGGATAATCCTGAAAGTAAACCTACCCCCAAATAAAGGAATGATTCATAATCAATACCACCGGTTTTTAAAACAAGAAACACTCCAAAAAAACCTACAAATGCTGCCAATATTTCTGCTCTTGTCGCACGTCTCGTCTTTGAAAAAAGGGTAATAAGACAGATAAAAATAGGACCTGTATTATATAAAACCATTGCTATGAAAAGTGAGGTTTTAGCTGCACATAAAAAAAATAATGCCTGTGAAAATGTAATAGAAAAAGCTCGAGGTAATTGTTTATAACTATTACTCCAAAATGAAATTTTCCCCATTCTTTTTATAATAAAAGGGACTAAGAATAGAAAAGGAATAAAAAACCTTGCTGTTAAAGTTACAAAGAAATCTCCTGATATAATAGCATGTTCTGCAAAAAATCCAGAAAGTGAAAAGCTAATTCCTGAAAGAACCATAAAAAATGTCGCTTTTTTAAGATTATCCATTTAATTTAAGCCTCCTTAATAAATATAAGCACCGAGAAACGTTATTCTTTAAATTTCTCGGTGCTTAAAAAATGTGCCATTAAAACTATATCAAGAAAAACAATGCATTGATCAAGGTATTATTAATTCGCCTTTAAAAAGTAACCTTGCTGTTCGTGTAATACTAGATTTCTTAATTACATATCCATTAGATGACTCCTCAATAACTGATTCTGTTTGAATTTTCCCCGCTGGGTGTTCGATTATAATTTGATTCAATTTTTTCATTTTATTTAAATCATTATTTTTTGCAACATGGTATGCAGTTGTACCATTAATTTTTATGGCTGCTGATAATGCGAGCGATCCTGTTACTGCATGAGTGCTATGACATTGGTGAGGAATAAAATATCTTGATGTAATAGTGCCAGATTCCCTAGGTTTTGAAATTACCGCAATCTTAGGGATGACCTTATTTGATACATCACCTAAATTTGCAAGACAAGCCACCTTTTTTCTAATAAGATCAATGTCATGTAAAAATGTTTTATTTGCATTTAACACATCTGGACTTTCATTTCCTATAATTCCTAATTCACTGGCTCGAATTATAATTAATGGCACTGATACATCGACACAAGATACATTAATTCCATTAATAACATCCGTTTTTGCACCTGTAGGAAATAACTTCCCTGTAACTGAGCCGATTGAATTTTTAAAATTCAAATCTATCGGAGCTCCTGTACCCGGAACACCGTCAATTTTAATATCTCCGTTATATACAACATTTCCGTTTTTAGTGGCTATAGTTGATTCAACAATTACATTTGTATTTAAATTTCTAATTGTTATAGTTTCTTTTCCTGACCCGACTTTAATCAATCCGCTCTCTACTGCATAAGGAGCAACAGCTGCAATTATATTCCCACAATTTACACTATCGTCTAATATCCTTCTCTTTAAATCCGCCTGTAAAAATAAATAATCAATATCTATTCCTGGTGTAGTGGAAATTCGAATAATTGCAATTTTATTTGATAAAGGATCTAACGTACCCATCCCATCAACACCACGAGCATTTCCTGCCCCTAACGCTTTTAAAATAACCTCATCTCTAATTGATTTATTTGAAGGTAAATGTTTATCTAAAAAAAATAATCCTTTTGACGTTCCTCCACGCATAACAAAACAAGGTATTTTCATTTATTAGCATCTCCTTTTTATGTGTATCCTTTTTTATTTTTTAATTATTATATACAAAAAAATAAATTTTAATGATATTACTAAATCTAATCAAAGAAAAAAATATTACTTAACAATCTCGTCCCTCCTCCATATTTCTAAAATTGAAAAGATAATATTGGTAATTATGTAAATCACCTCCTACAACTTGGTATCCATTCTAACAATAAAATATAAAATAAGTAACAAATTACTTTGTATAAATAAAATATATAAAATTCAGAATTTTAAGAACAATAATTATTACCTATCCCTTTCACTAGGATGAGACGCTTCACGGTCATTAAGGGCAGAGACTTCCTTGCCAAAGGAATGTCCTATATCTCATGCATCCTAAGATATTTGTTGAATATATTATATCTAGGCTCATGTTACCACAATTTTAAAATACCGTTCACAGAATTTACGGTATAGAAAAGCCTACGCAGGACTTTAGTCCGTCTTTAGACTTGGGATGAACTCATCGTTTTTGTATAGCAAAACAAGGTATACTTTATTCATAGTCATGCAAAAGACGTAAATACATTTGAGAACCAACAATCTGTACGGTATGATCACAGTACCATAGCCTACGAAACTATACGGTCTGTTGTGGGATTGGTGATGGCACACCGCAATCTTTACACTTCAGCGGTACAAGAAATGGATTTGGCCTTTGGTAGCAAGAATCCTACTGACGTTAGTTGGCCACTTTAGGGGAGGAGTGTCAATTTTGTACGAATAGAAATGGAATTCCTTTTAAATTAAAGCTTCTAGAAGCATTATATGGAAGAGTAGCAAAATAAGCCTTAATACTGTTACTAGTGCAGCTGCTTATTTATAGTTCAATTTGTTCACACAGTCTAATGTTAATCTAATTTTTTGCCGTTTTAAAAAACCTTCTATCTCCAGCACTGTACGTAATTTACTTTTCAGAATTTCATCTAATAGAACCTTGATATTCTATTGTATACATTCTTCAACAAAGACTTATTCTAAAACTGGGATTACAGAACTAAACATAGGTAATGAAATAACAATGGCTAAAAGTTTTTATATTTTGAAATTATAATTATCCTGCTCTATAAACTGGGATACTTCATAAAACTACTTAATTTAATAAGATAAGTAGTTTTATCATTTTAGCCAAGAAGACTCCTTCCTCAAGGAGCGTGGAGGGCACAGCCCAGTGAGTAGGGGGGAGATGAATTGGCTTCGAACAAGGGATGGCAGGAAGCCATCTTAATTGTTCGACATACAGAAAGTGTTACTCCACTACCTATCGAATGTACGTTTGGTGTATAATAGTCATATACCGAAATGGAGGTGAATCAAATAATGATGAATAAAGCCTATAAGTTTCGTATCTATCCAAATCAGGCACAAGCAATTCTAATCAACAAAACGATTGGGTGTTCTCGCTTTGTATTCAATCATTTCCTATCCTTATGGGATCAAGCATACAAAGAGACAGGAAAAGGCTTGACCTATGGTACATGCTCTGCCAAACTACCTGCCATGAAGAAAGAGCTTGTTTGGCTAAAAG
>NZ_JBPWAP010000147.1:0-6116 GCF_051776705.1 Bacillus cereus group sp. BceL291
GAATCGAAAGATTCATAAAAAACGTCATCCTTTCTAGTTAGCTTTTTAGAAAGAATAACGTTTTTTTACACTTGGGGGTAGTCTAGATTCTTAAGTTGATGGGCATGGGGTCACAGCATTAACTATGGGATTATTAGGTGCAGGGATTCTACCGAGTAATTCATATGCAGATGAAGGAAATATTACTAAAGTACAATCAATTTCATCTAACAAACTTACAGAAGGACGCGTATTGAATTATATTAATACTAAAGAAAGTAATGAATTGCTGACTGATAAGGAAGTCAAATCAATTAAACTATGTGATTTAAATGCTATATATCAAGAAGTGAAAAACATTACTGCCAGTAAATCTGAAGACGAACTAAATCGAATTGTAGCTGAAAAGATTAAAAATAATCAATCAGTATCACTTCGCTCCGCATATTCATTTCAAATACCTGGATTCGGAACATTAACTGATGCTGAAGTTGATTTGGCTAAGAAAAATCCATTCGAATTTGTAACTTATGGGGCTTGTTCCGTTCTAGCGAAGACAACTTCAGAGAAATACTACACCAACTCAACTCTTTATCAAGGAAATGGTGATGCTTTTAGGCACTCTTTTTGGAATGCAGCCCTTGCTAAAGAATTAGGTGCTATTAAAGGTCGTGATGTGGGTGTTGCAAGAGCAAAAGTTTGGACAGATGCCCATGAGCAATATTCTAATGGCGTTGATAAGGAAATGGACTTGTATAATAATGAAGTTGGTAGAACGATTGCTTACAACAATTATTCCTGGAGTATTAATCAATATAGTAGTCACATAAGAAATGAAGTTGCAAATGGTTCAATGGTTAGAATTGTTGAAGACAAACTAGTTAGAACAAATGGCGATCTTTAATAAGATATCTTAATAAAAAGAAGTTATACTGCATAAATGTGTTTTTTCTTTCGTATAAGGAAAAATCAATATAAGAGAATTCATATAAAATAATACCTTATAGAAAATGAGAATAATCTATAGGGTATTTTTAATATAAAGAGAGAATAGTTGGAATAAGTGAAGATAGAAGGGTGTAATTAATATTCTAAAAAACAAACAACAAGTTCGCACGAAATACCAATTTTACGAAGAATAAAGTAATTATATAAATATCTAATAACAGTATCTAGGGATTTCAAGCTCGTTAGCATGAATCTCCGCATATTGGTATGTGTCCATATAATTCATATTTTATATAGAAATTATTAAATACTAAATAACTTATTGCAAAATTTTATAGTAAATTACATTTAAATTTATAAAAGTTTTTCTTATGTTGATCTATTTAACTCCTTCTAATCATGATTAAATTAATCAATTCATTTTAGATAACGAATTTTAAACTGTTATCATATATTGATTTTTTGTATGAATTTATATATAAAAATTATTTTATTTTACATACATTTATATGTAGTTTTTGTACTGAATTTTATGGTCTTATACAAATTTATCACTTAGTTAGCTATAATTTTCATTTGACTAACTACACTATACCATTCAGTTTTGAACATATTTTAGTATTTCATAATTTAATTATGTAAATAAGTCTGTGTAAAAATTGAATTTAACGCGAACTTGTGTTCGTATTCTTTTTCTGTTATAGTATATATGAGGTGATTTTTATGGATTACAGCAAACAACGTCAAAAATCCGTACATCGTAAGAAATTATACGAGAATTTAAATGAAATGCCCTTTTACATAGTAGAATTTGTGGAGTACAAAGAATTGCATGATGCCTCTCCCTCCACCCTACTGAATTATGTATATGATTTTAGAGTCTTCTTTAATTGGCTATTATCTGAACGAATTATTGAATTTAAGCCCATTAAAGACATATCCTTCTCTGATTTGGAGAATTTAAAGAAAAAAGATGTTGAGAACTTTATGAGGTTTCTAAAACTACAACAAAACATGCAGAATTCCTCTGTTAACAGAAAAATTTCGGCCTTAAAATCTTTATTTAAGTACCTTACCTCCCTATCAGAGAATGAAGATGGAGAATGCTATTTTTATAGAAATGTAATGGCTAAAATAGAAATACATAAAGATAAAGAAACATTAAATGCTCGTGCAAAACGTATGAGATCTAAAATATTCCATAATGATGACGATCAAGAATTTTTGAATTACGTAAAGTATGAACATGAAAAATCTTTAACAAAACATCAGTTATTCTATTTCTTAAGAGATAAAGATCGTGATGTAGCTATCCTCTCCCTTTTTCTTGGTAGCGGTATTCGTGTAAGTGAATTGGCCGATCTTCGTATGGAAGATATAAACTTAAAAGAAAGACTGATTGATGTAATCCGAAAAGGAAACAAAGAAGATTCTGTATGGATTACACCAATTGCATTGAATGATTTAGAAAAGTATATGGAAATTAGAGATAACAAATATGCTCCAGGGAAAGAATTGAAAAATGTGTTTTTATCGAAATATAAACATACTGCACAACCTCTTTCAGTTAGAGCTATTCAAGATATAGTAGAAAAATATACTAAGGCCTATGGAAAAAGAATGTCTCCTCATAAATTAAGACATACATTGGCAAATAAGTTATACATGGAGGAGAAAGACTCGTTACAAGTGATGCAGCAACTTGGGCACACGAGTCAAGATACAGCTTTGTTATACACTCAACTTGGAGAAACAACTATTAAAGATAGTTTAGGAAGAATTGGAAAGAATAAAGAATAAAAGTTCAGCGATATATAATTGCTGAACTTTTATTCTTTTCCTTCTCCTTAATACATCGATTTGACTGCTATATATAATTAGCATAATAATTGATTTTATTATATAAAAAATACATAGTTTAAATTCTAATATAATCAGGATTTAAAAACTCTCTTGTTAGAAAAAATGAGATGAAATATGGAGGTCTAAATTCTCATAATTATTGATTACGTTAAATATATTTTTAACAAATGGTTGAGTATTTGTTTATGTAACTTCAAATGTTGAAATACATAAACAAAATAAGGAAAGTGATGTTACTTTTCCTATTTATTCTTTTTAACCTTGAGTTACTTCTATTAAATTAATAAGTATTACTAATTGCTGACAATCGACTTTTAATTTTCAAATTATTGTATTCGTTAAATCTGAATTTAACGAACAGTTGTAGGATGATGAAAGTATTCCCCTTCCCTCATGTAGTGTACAAATGTACAAAGACATGAAACTCTAAATTATTTAGACAAGAAAGTCTAAACTTTCATTTTTGGAACTTGATTGGACAAGAAAATCCAAACCAAAATTTTATAGCTATACAGAACTAAATACATGTAATCTTGTGTGAACCTATAGGTTTAAATACTAAGTTACTGTTATTAATAAAGAAAAGACATCCTAAGATGTCTTTCTACTCTGTAACAAATTTAAATACATAGTACATAAAAAATAGACAAGATAGATATGCTAGTCTGCCAGCAATTGATTCTCTCATAAATTTCATAAGTATGACTTTGATAAGCAATGCTAAGAATAAGGGTATAAACAGTACCATAGCAAGTTTGATCGCTATGTCATTTATTGTTGGATTAAATGGTTCAAAATCAATTATAATATTCACTTACCTTTCTCTAATCTGTTTATTTATATAATTTAATTATATAAATAATCTCACTAAAATGATACCATAAGGTTCCTTCCTCCAACTGAACCATATTAATTTTAACCGGTTCTGGTGCAAATATAGGACACATTACAAGAAACAATCAGGATTCCTACTGAAATTGTTCTTTTTTATCATATGCATGACTTCTACTCCTATATGATATTACCCTATATAACAAAAAAGCACCGCTATTGTAAAGTAATATAAAAGTTATTTAATATTGCCGCCATAAATACAATAGCCCTCTGTCTATGTAAATAGCAGAGGGCTATTAAAATCATTTATAAATCTATTTGTTTCATAGAGAATGGATTTTTTGGTGAATAATAATGTTGCTTCATTTGAGAGCCAAATAATGAAAATGACCCCTCATAATTAACATAACAAATAGGGTATTTGCATTTAAACTCCATAAAACTCAAATGTATTTTTTTCTAGACATATTGCTTCATCAGAATTTTTGATAATAATATCAAAACGCTGACTGTATGGATGCATAAACACTTTATACTGAATACGACGTTCTTCATGAGACCGCCTTAAATAATTGATATCGGCTCCCCTTTCAGCAATATCGCGGCTAGACCTTCTCATTAATTCCGTTTCATCATCTGTATAGAAGTAAATTTTTAAATCAAATAAATCGGGATTAATAAATGCGACACACATTCCTTCTACAATCGTCACTTTGTTTTTGGAAGAAATCAACTCGCTTTTCATATAATGCGTATCTATCGTATAAAAATCTAAGCCAGCTCTTACCATCTGAACATCTCTTTCTAAAGCAGACAAATGATGCGCTGATGGATGACAAGCCGTCATTTTATAATGATGAACTTTGGGTTGATTGGCATGTGTCTGTGCCCCTAATTTAAGATGATGTCGTACTTCCTCTTAAATCAGATCCGACTATACTTATTCTAACTTTCTACCTGTTAATAGACTCTACAACAGAACCCTAATTTGCAAGCTGGTGGAACAAATTGAAATATCATGCTTTCCCATCAAATAAAAAAAAGCAACAGTACTTTAAATTTAATTCTTAGGATATCGCTCTTTTACAAGTTCTTCGATGTTAATAGCTTTTTTAATCTCTTCTGATGATAACCAAGGTGTATATCTTGTTCCATTCTTATTGTCTAAATATATCTTAAATTTTTTATTATATAGTTCTTCTTTAAGGATTGTGGTTACCTTGATTAAATCTTTAATTACAAGGGGATTATTTTCAAATTCATTACTACTGGTATTAATAACTAAATACACCTTATATCCTCGAACATCCCCATCTTTCAAATTTGAATAAGTAATACCTTGCAATTCAAAATGATTGTTTTGAATTGCAATTAATCTCTCTTCTATTTTTGTATGATTTTTAATCCAATTTTCCAAATAAATGTCTATGGTATTGCCCATCGTTTTTTTCATTGTTAGTAACAGCTCTTCTTTTGTTATCATTTTTTGCACATTTTTAAAAGGTCCACCTAAAGATTTGCCATTATAATCCTTAATTTCAAGTTCTGTTATCTTTTTATTATTTTTCTGGATGAGTTGAAATAGAGTATATAAACGATCTAATTCTACTGATTCAAATTGGCTAAAGTCAATCTCGTTACTCATTTGCAAAGTTAATAATAATTCATTAGTTGGTTTTCCTTCATCTGATCTTCTATCCTCTGACAAATATTGAAGAGTGTTATCAGTTTTAGTTTCCACGTAACCTAACTTTTTTATTTCTTCTAGAGTTGGTTGGAATTTCTGATATGCCTCATATGTTTTTTTTCCATATTTGTATTCATCACTTTTTATGGATGAATAGAAGAGACCATCTACCTCTACTCGAAATTGAATATTTTTATTATTCTTTGCTTGCACAGTATGGTATGCATGTCCCATATTATTTTCATTTAAAGGGCTCATATGTGTTACAACAACATCGATTCCGTGTTTTTCTTTTATATATTTTTGTACCTCATCTTCATTAACTTGATTACAACCACTTAAAAATATGAAACATACTACTAGCAATATTACATTTTTCATGCTTTTCATATAAGCACTCCCTACGTAAGGTTAATTATTGAATATGCAGCACACTGCAAAGCACTCTTTCCTTAGTCGTATACTTCAACTTTTATATAGTGTGAATCTTAAATCATTTAAGTTCTTGACGTTCCCATCTATACTGCTTGGAACATTACTGTCTTAAATATATAACTTATTTGTTTTAAGGTCTTTCTCAGTTCTAAAAGCATATGGTTCATTGGGCAAATATCTAAATTGTACATTCATACCATGAGACCTATTTTACTATAAAATAATGAAAAAATACGCTATTCTTTCTGTAGAATCATAGGAAAGGATAACGCCTTTTTTACTTTATGGATAGTCCAAAACCTTAATTTTATAGCGATGTAGCGGTACCAAATATCCGTTTAATAATTATTTATGCTAACTTTATATATCT
>NZ_JBPWAP010000148.1:0-5910 GCF_051776705.1 Bacillus cereus group sp. BceL291
GCTCTTAAAAGATGAAAACACCCTTCAGGATCTTCTAAATCTAGAATCTCCTGACATAAACGCCTAGACTTTTCGAGATCATCTTGCACCAGGTACGCATATGCTAAACCTTCTTTAATCCTACCTAAATAAGATGTTCTAATAAAACTATCAGTTATCGCATTAACGTCTGGTGATAATACCTCAGCATACTCGAATAAAGAATTATATTTTTCTAAATCATACATAGTATAGTAAGTTAATATGCCGTATAAAACCTTCATCTCTTTTGTCTTAATTACTTTTTTACCCTTACGATCTTCCAGTTTAGCTAACAATTCTTGCTTTTTAATACTGCCACTATTTCTAAGCCATACTAGTTCATATACATAGGCCCATTCTCTATTCATTGCGAGTGAAGACTTGCTTTCTTGATCCACTACTTGCTTAAGAAGTGATAAATCACCTTTTGAATTTGCATATTCCATGGCAATCCTCAAGTTCTTCTTGCTTGTTGTGACAGAACAGAAGGTGTGTAACATCTTTCTTTGTTTATTAATATCACCCGCATACAATAGCTTCAATAATCTAATTAAATTCCAAAATCCAAATTGATTTTTCCCTGTTAAATTCTTCGAAAGCGTTCCTGAAGAAATGCCAATTATTTTAGCGATATCCTCTTGATTTTTCCTTTGGAAATCAATTTCATCAATAATTTTACTCAAGAATTTGTTTAATGTTTTTTCTGAAACTTTATCTTCTCTCTTAAGTGCTTCATTCATAATATTTTCCCTTCTAAAAAAACAAGAATTCCCTAATATCCCTCAGTATATTTGTAACATCCAATATCGTTATATTCGATTCTAATATAATCGTATTGAAAAAAATGTCGATTTTTGTCGATATAACAAGATAATTAAATATGTAATTGTGCATAATTACTATGCAAACTAAAAGGAATCGAATTAATTCGATTCCTTTTTTTCGCTTATTTTTTCACTTCAGCCCATTTATAGTTAAATTCCCCACCAAAATCATTCGTCACAATACCTTTTATAGAAGAACGCTGTAAATACGATCTACCTGGTTGATAAAATGGTGCGACTGCTCCATCTTCTAATAATATTTTCTCTGCTCGTTTCATTGTCTCCCAACGAGCATTTTCATCACCAGCTAAGTCTGTTTTCACTTGATGAATTAGTTCATCATATTGTTTATTGGAATACTTATCAAAGTTATATGTACTATCTGTCGTAAACAAATCTAAAAATGTAATCGGATCAGGAATATCTGGTCCCCATACATCAACACCTAAATCATAATCACTATTTAGAAGCAACTGAATTTGCTGTTTGCGTGGCTGTGGTTTAACATAGACCGTTAGCCCCTCTAAATTCTTTTCTAGTTCACCTTTCAAATACTCCGCATTTTTCTTGGCTATTGCATTATCACTCGTGAGCAATTCGAGTGTTACTTGTTCTTTCCCAAGTTCTTGTTTTGCCTTCTTCCAGTTTTCCTTGGCTGCCTTCACATCATCTTTTACTAATGCTCCATTCTCTTTCCTGAAGTCTTTTCCATCCGATCCTTTAGCAAACTCAGCGGGTATAAAACCATCTGCAGGAAGAGAGCCATTATTTAACACTGTATCTACAAAGGCTTTCTTATTCATTGCCTGACTAATTGCCAAACGGACATGTTTATTTTTTAATACTTCATTTTTTTGATTCATACGTAAAAACTGCATAGTTACTTCAGGTCGCTCTTTGAAATCAGAACTATTTCTATATTTATCTACAAACTCACCTGTTAGTCCTACACGGTCAATTTGACCTGCTTCATATAAATTAATTTCTGTTGACTTATCTTTCACAATATCAAAGTTAATTTCGTCTAATTTCACTGTTTTAGTATCCCAATAATTCGGATTTTTTTTCAACTGAAAACCTTGTTCGTGCTTCCAATTATCCAATGTAAATGCGCCGTTATAGACCAATTGCTTTGCTTCTAAACCATACTGCTTTCCTTGTGATTCAAAATACTTCTCGTTAATAGGTAAAAATGTTGCAAACGTTGTTAAATCAATGAAATAAGGGACAGGCTGCTCTAATTGCACCTCAAATGTTTTATCATCAATTGTTTTTACCCCTAGCTGATCTACAGGTAGCTCTTTACTATTAATTCGCTTTGCATTCTTTATATCAAAGAATAGAAATGCATATTCCGCAGCTGTATTAGGGTTCACAGCACGTTTCCAGGAGAATACAAAGTCTGCAGCTGTTACAGGTGTTCCATTTGACCATTTGGAATCTTTTAGATGGAATGTGTATGTTTTTTTATCTTCACTCACTTCATACGATTTTGCCACACCAGGAATTACTTTGTTATCTTTTCCTAGTGTATACAGACCTTCAAACACATTCCGCATTACATTCATTGATTCACTATCGGTTGCCTTTGTTACATCCATTGTTGGGATCTCCGCTATATACGGTAAATTAATGGATTGTTTTGTTTCATTCTTGTCAGTTGCCTTTGCTGTATTTTTAGTCTCTTTCTCTTCACTACTACAAGCTGTTAGTAGCAGGCTGGCTCCTATAATAGAAGCTACAACCGATGTAACTTTTTTAAACATCTTACTTTCTTCCTCTCTATATGTACGGTTTAATTAATCAAATTATCTGTATATCTAATTTTAGGGGATATGCGAATATAGATTCCCTGTCACTAATAGTATTCAGGCGTTTTTTAGCATCATATACGTAATATCTCTATACATTAAACCTCTTATTACTTTACCATTAAAACCGTAGCATTCTAGGGATTATTGTGTCAATCACTAAAATTAATTTCAAATTAGGTATCATTCTATTAAAAAATAGTTTGATTATAATAATTCCTTTCAACTCACAGGAAAAGTTTTCCGTAAAAAAGAACCATAACCTTGTCGTAATGTTTTGAAAAAATTATAGTTCATATTACACTCATATTTCTAAGCGTGCTGTCTACTTTCTACAGGGAGATTGAATAGCAGCAACAATACCTCCGATAGTTCTTTATTCCCATCATACCATTTTTATTAACTATGTATGATACACTCTACAATAGCATCTAAGTACAGTGAATTGTTAAAAAGGAATTATGTATTTTCCTTGAATTATATTTATATATATAGAATACGTGATGTTATTTGTGCTAAAATGAATGTGATATGAAGTATTGTTAATATATTTGCCATTGTAAAAGTAGTGTTTTTAAAATTATGTTGGTTTAAGTCAAAGAAAAAGACATCTATATAGATGTCTTTTTCTTTGTAATGTACTAAGAAGAATATTCTTATTTAACTAATTGCTGCTGGATTTCCTTAATTAAAAGTTCAGCGCCTTCTGGACTAAGAACAATTTTACCATGTGCTAATGATATATTTTTTTCTGAAATATCACCAGTTATTGCACAAGCATCATAAGATTTATATTTTTGTAAAATAATCTTTTCATCTTCTACGAATATTTCTATAGGATCTTTTTCTGCAATTCCTAACGTTCTTCTTAACTCTTTCGGAAGAACAATTCGCCCTAATTCATCTATTTTTCTAGTAACACCTGTTGATTTCATGTTTATACCACCTTTTATTTTTTATATTTCTAGCTACTTTCTGCATGTCATACCACAATTATATATCTAAATTCCTTTATCGTCTTTTACCTTGTTTTCTCTTTTTTTAGCTTCTAAGCTAAATTTAGCGTAAGTCATTATCTTTTCTAGTTCATTTTTGGAAGCATTATAATCTTTAATATAACGCTCTTTTCTTCCTGGACTCATATATTTATTTTTTCATTTCGTTTATTGTTTCTATATTCATGACTTTTCGTTTTCCCTTTTTAAGGCTAATACATCACTGATTAGAAATAATAGTGAAACCAATGGAACTATTCCTTTGATATTGCTAGAAATTCCATAGCAATGCTATTATATATCTATGAATAAGTAAAAGGATATTCAATATGACTAGGTGCAGCTACTTCTATTTTAATTGAAATTTCAACTATATACAGTAACACTTTTAATATAAGTAAGGGAGCGATTACTGTTGAAAATGACAAAAGGAGATGCAATACTCCGTTTGCTGACAGAAATTAAATTAGAGCTGAAGGAAACAAAAGAAGCTATTGAAAAATTAGATGAGAGATTAGATAAAATAGAAAAGCAAACACTTTCTACAAATTCATCTAAACCTGCTCTAAATACTCGAAAAGAAAAAGATTGGAAATATCCTTCTAAGATGAAATGAATTAGAGGGATATTTTTCATTATAGAATATGTGGAAACAAGTAGAACATCTAGAATAAGTACTTTTCATCATTTAATATAGATGTTACAATTTAGACTGTACGATGAACATGTTTTTCTTTCTTACTACCACACAGAAATTGTCCCCTAGCTCTTGCTAGGGCTTTTTCTATGCACAATATTAATTGCATCATAAGTATACACACGTTATAATAGTCACCTAATTACATATGAAGAGGTGCAAAAAATGAATAAGACAGAATTAACAAAAGTAATAGCAGAAAAAGCAGAACTTACACAAAAGGATGCAGCTGCAGCAACACAAGCTGTTTTAGATACAATAACAAATGCGCTAGCAAATGGAGAAAAAGTACAGATTCTTGGTTTTGGTACATTTGAAGTACGTGAAAGATCTGCACGTACAGGACGTAACCCACAAACAGGTGAAGAAATGCAAATCGCCGCTTCAAAGGCACCTGCTTTTAAAGCTGGAAAAGAATTAAAAGAAGCAGTGAAATAATTATATATAGTCAAAAGGGTTTGATATTTATCTCAAACCCTTTTTTAATAGCCTTTTTTTCATAAAACAAAAAATATCATCCAAAGTTTATATAAATAATATAGATTCCCCAAAGAATGTAACTAACTTGTGTTATGATATACATTGTAAATTCGAAACCAGTGAGCTTTCTTTCTCTTTTTATTTTTCGTAAATACAGATAAAAACAAAAAGTAGATAAAAGCATTAAGAATACAGAAACATTATATATATTCTCTATACTAGTAATAACCGATCAACTCCTCACCTGAAAATTAGTTAGTATAGAATAAGCATATCATATGAAAGTTTAACTTACTTCAAATCTACTTTTTTTCAACAGAATATACTTAATATTTTCATATTTAACAGAAATACTTCTTTAAAAAGATAAAAGAATCTCTTTTGCATCAATAGATTTACAAAAGAGATTCTAATTTTAGTTCATTTACTTATAAGATATCAGGCTTATTATTCATGAGGGTTAGGTGCAATATAAGCTGGAGCTGGCCCGCAAGTTACTGCAAAAGCAAATAACAACGCAGGCTTATATGGTAGCCCAAGCAACGAAAGCATTCCCAATGCTCCCCAGTAATCCTCTTTCTTAAGATACGATTTTATTTGATTAAAATATGATTTACTAATACCTAATGCATCCTGCCAACATCTTTCCCAAACGTTACTAGAGTACATATTAGATGGAATTTCTTCATCATTCATTACATAAACACCAGCTATAATAGCTGCTTTTTCTTCATTGTTATATGAAGATTTCGCTAATTCTTCTTTATTAAGAACATATTTACCTGTTTTATCATCCTTTACCATAAGTACCGAAAAAATATATTCTAATTCTTTAACTTGAGCTTCTAATTCCTCCTGTGTTGCGTTGTATTTCTTTCCATCCTCTATAGTTGCAGCTGAAGCGAGAGTTGGTACAAAAACTAGAGTAAGAGCCATTAACATAAACATCATTTTCTTTAACATAGTGAATTAACCCCATGCCCATCAACTTAAGAATCTAGACTACCCCCAAGTGTAAAAAAACGTTATTCTTTCTAAAAAGCTAACTAGAAAGGATGACGTTTTTTATGAATCTTTCGATT
>NZ_JBPWAP010000149.1:0-5872 GCF_051776705.1 Bacillus cereus group sp. BceL291
TCCAGTGGAACCGGTAGTCCCGGTAGCTCCAGTAGCTCCAGTAGCCCCGGTAGTCCCAGTAGGTCCAGTGGAACCGGTAGTCCCGGTAGCTCCAGTAGCTCCAGTAGCCCCAGTAGTCCCAGTAGCCCCGGTAGGTCCAGTAGGTCCGGTAGAGCCAGTAGCCCCGGTAGCTCCAGTAGTTCCAGTAGTTCCAGTAGCTCCAGTAGCCCCGGTAGCTCCAGTAGCCCCGGTAGTCCCAGTAGTCCCAGTGGAACCGGTAGGTCCAGTAGGTCCGGTAGAGCCAGTAGCCCCGGTAGTCCCAGTGGAGCCAGTAAGTCCAGTAGCCCCGGTAGCTCCAGTAGCCCCGGTAGTCCCAGTAGAGCCAGTAAGTCCAGTAGCCCCAGTAGAGCCAGTAAGTCCAGTGGAACCGGTAGCCCCGGTAGGTCCAGTGGAACCGGTAGTCCCGGTAGTCCCGGTAGCTCCAGTAGCCCCAGTAGTCCCAGTAGTCCCAGTGGAACCAGTAGCCCCGGTAGTCCCAGTGGAGCCAGTAAGTCCAGTGGAACCGGTAGCTCCAGTAGGTCCGGTAGCTCCAGTAGTCCCAGTGGAACCAGTAGCCCCGGTAGCCCCGGTAGTCCCAGTAGGTCCAGTGGAACCGGTAGAGCCAGTAAGTCCAATGGAACCGGTAGGTCCAGTAGGTCCGGTAGCTCCAGTAGCTCCAGTAGGTCCGGTAGAGCCGGTAGCCCCAGTAGGAGAATGTGGGAGAATAATACGGTTAATATCTAAAAGTGAAAAGTTAATGAACATATCTTTGTTTTGATAATCTATCGAAATCACCTCACTAGCATGTTTAAAGAAATAGTAAAGTAATAATTTTTATAGGTATTTCATTTCTATATTATTAATGCAACTTATTTTGGAAACAGTAAATAGCTATTATGACTATAGGGTATTAATTTTTAACCTAAATTTTAATAAAACCTTTATTAAAGATAAAGAGCGCTTTTAAAGGCGCTCTGAGACAAGTGTCATGTTGAAAAAGGGAATGGAGGATATTATGTGCATACTGTTTTAGAATGTTGTAAATTTTTAATTAAAAATAAAAAGATCTTATGAAAATTAAAAATTTGTATTATTAGATAGTCACCATACAATAAAATATGCTTGTTTGATATAAATGTGTGTCAAATTTACCAAAATATATTTTGGCATGCATAAGAAAATTAAAATACTTTTTTAGTAAATAATAGCGGCTTCAGTGACAGATGGTAGAAAGAGTTTATGTGGTATTGTAATAATTTCAAGCGCAATTTGCGCTGAATATAGGAGTATTTGAGTTAAATCTAAAGCGAGTGTTAAAAGTATTATGAAGCTTGTAAGAATTACAAAACTACCCCAAAAGAAACTTTTTGAAGTGTTGCGGAAATCTTTTATTAAGGAAAAGAAAGAAAAAGATGCGGTAACAATAAGAATGAAAATTTTATACTTATCAGACATTATAACCCTCCCAAAGAACAGTAATTTATATTATACTGTATTTTTCAATATTATTATAAAAAGATTTTAAAGTGAATAATAAGAAAAAAATAAAGCCATAACTTAAGACATTAGTTTAGGTTCTATTGTTTTAATACTTTGTTTTAGAAGGTATATAATCTGAAATTGAAAATTTTCCAAATGAATTGCCATTTTTTATTTCTAATCCAACATCAGGTACTCAATGAAATGGTATGAAAGATTATAGGCTGGTGATACGACATTAAATAAGAGGAATCTGCGCGCAGCAAGAGTCCTAGCTCAGATTTCTACTAGAGAAAAATATTTAGTTGGAGTTGATATGTTAATAAAAAACGGATGGATGTGGAAACTAAATATTCATGACATTAAGGATAAAGGTCAGGAAATATAATTTGGTATTCTGGGAATAACCGGAGGTCCGTAGTTAAAGTTGCATAGAATTTGTATTTTGTTTCTAATTTTTCAATTGTTGTTAAGTGATGTGAACCTAGTCCACGCTGTACACTATGTTGAGAAAGAGTCGGCCCAATTTGTAATTTTCGTTTTTTCATTGCATCGTTCCATGGACTATAAAAAAATTTAAAAATAAAAGCAGGTTCCATGTAAATGCTATAAGGATAATGCGAACCATGTCTCCCGACTCTATAGTTCCCGTGCGAATTATTGTGAATTAATCTACCGTTAAGATATAGTTGGTTTGGATTAGGTTGAGTTATTATGCCGTGATAACGTTGTTTAACAAGCGGAGAGCTATATCTTGGATTAGTGTAGCCATAACTCGGTTCATCAATCATCATAATCATTCTTATTGAAAACATATTGCCACCCATAGTGCTAAGTAATTTGAAAAATTGTTCTTTATTATAACAGCACAGGAATTCTGTCGTATTCAATACCATTTTCCATCCTGTAATTTCTCTTTCAATTTCCATAACTTCTTGATCAACTAAATAAGCATCAAATTCGAGTGATTTTGAGTTTCGTATTTCCCAATTAGGAGCGAATGTTTTACAGATTTCAACTGAACGATCAGTGGATCCACGATTAATAAGAATGCCATGATCAAATAGCTTTGTATGGTGCATTAACCACCATGGAAGTAAATATTCTTCATTGTAAAAATGAGAAATTAAAGTAGTCTTAATCAAAATCACCTCCGTATTTAACCTGCTTCTTATTTAATATGATATGGAAGGAAACCTATTGTTAGAAGGTTTCCTCTTAAAAGTTTTAAACCACATAGGGTATGTGGATGGATTAGTATATAAAGTAGTCTGATTGATAAAGAGTGGTATTAAAAAGTACAAAATCTAAAATGAGCATCGAATTAGTGTATAACGATTGAAACGGCACTGAAAACTAATAAAACAGCCATAATGATGTTGAATAATTGGTTATGTTTTACTAATATTTTTTGGAATATTGAACCAAATAAACTCCAACTAAATGTACTTAGTAAACCGACTATACCTAGAAATAATGAGAAAAGCAGAAAACTTGAATATGAATTGTAGTAGGGGAGTATAAAAGTAGAGACTACTGTGAGCCCGAATAATATTCCTTTTGGATTAACAAATTGAATGAAAATACCCACTGTAAATAAGTTTTTATTATTTTTTTCATTGTGATCTGCACCGCCTTTACTAGTAATTATTTTAAAGGCTAAATATAGCATATACGCGACACCTAAAATTTTTAAAGGAAATTCAATTATAGGGATAATATTAATTAAAACAATATTAAAGAAACTGCATAAAGAAGTGAGGATGAAAAAACCGAATGCTACTCCAAAGCAAAAGTTTATGCTTCTCTTTAATCCATGTTGATTTGCGTATGTCATAGCTAAGAAATTGTTGGGACCAGGTGTGAAGCTACTTATAAATACAAATAACAAAAAAGAAAATATAGGCATTTCAAAACCTCCCAATTTTTGTATGTTATAATGATCAAAAAGAACAATATAACGTGTGCTTTTTATTATACATAACGGTCGTTATATTGTATGCGGTGTAGGAGTGTTTTTTATGGAAGAAATTCAACTTATTCTGGCAAAAAATTTAAAATCAATACGTGAAAAAGAAAAATTAAGTTTAGAAAAGGTCTCTCAATTAACAGGTGTAAGTAAAACAATGATTGGACAAATTGAAAGAGGGGAGTCAAGTCCGACACTAACAACAATATGGAAAATTGCAAATGGCTTGAAAGTTTCTTTTACTTCTTTAATCAATAATCCTCAGCCTGATACGAAAGTGATTTTAAGAAAAGATATTCAAGTATTGTCTGAAGACAATGGAAAATATAAAGTGTATCCTTCTTTTCCATTTCAAGATGATAGACATTTTGAAATGTATACAGTGGAAATAGAAACAGAAGGGAAATTAAGTTCAGAAGGGCATAAAGAAGGCGCAGAAGAATTTATAACGGTATTTGAAGGTGAATTGACAGTAAAATTGAATAACTGTCAATATAAATTAAATAGTGGAGATTCAATTCGTTTTAAGGCCGATAGATCACACTCTTATTATAATTTAGGGGAATCTTTGACTCGATTAAGCATGACAATTTATTATCCAACTGCATAAGTTTACATTTATAGTAACAAAAGATAAAACCATCTTTAAGAGATGGTTTTTATTTTTTATTACTCACAAAAAAAGACACTCATCTGAGTGTCAACATAGTATTGCTCTCGCGTATAGGATTGGAGTACGTTTCTCAAATACGTATTGAGATGGTTCGTAAAAAAGAAACTGTCTTCATATTTAATGTAACATCGGTGGAAGTCAGTGTAAATTGATAATATATATACGGAAAATTTAGTATAGATAGTTTCTACTATGAATATAGTGCAATTTGTTCTTTAATGCGCCACCACTTTTATGAAATAATTGGGAGGTTCTTATCATGACAGACTTAGTATTTAATAATGTTTATTAGAAAAAGAATGAATCATTTTTAAATCGATTCGTATAATTGTTAGAGAGGCACCTGTTGAACCACCTCCAACCAAATTAACGATGTATAATACGTCGAATAATTGAAGTGAAATTGTAGTATCGGCAATTAAATTATTGTTATAATTTGAAGTTGATATAGCGGGAGAAAAAATAGAACCAGGAAGTGGAGTAGAAGCGTTTAATAGTAGTTTTGTTCCAGCGAGTAGAGCAGTTGTCGTATTAACTTGATAGGTTAAATGCTATCTTCTGGTTACAGGAATTGTAAATATATCGTTTGAGGCGTTAACTGTAAAATTACCGAGGCTTTGGTTATTAGAAAGAGGAATATTAGTTCCGCCTAATATCACAGTGATGGGATCACCTAATGTATTATTAGCGAACATAGAGTTTGTTGTAACTATTGACCCAGTATTTCTGGTAGGTTCAGTAAGTCTGTATGGAAGAATAATTTCAAGAGTCGTTGATACTAGTTTTTCTATTCTTTTTTCATTTTTATCTTGAGTATAAATTACCTCATTTTTAAATTAGAATGCAATAAGTTTCGTGTTTTTGGAATGGAACTATCATTTTATTATATTAATAGGAGTTATAGCAACGGTAAAATGTTTAATATATGTATGAATCATTTGGAAGGAAAAAAGAATAGTTATGAAAGCATTTCTTAATAATAGACTCATACTTATGTAAGTTAATTAAAAATATGTGGAATGAGGAATTAAATTGAAGCGGAATGATAAATTATCAATAAATAAAGGTAAGATAGAACCTGAGAATATTGGACCTACATTTTCAGCTCTTCCACCAATATATATTCCAACAGGAGCAACAGGAGCAACAGGAGCAACAGGAGCAACAGGAGCAACAGGAGCAACAGGAGCAACAGGAGCAACAGGAGCAACAGGAGCAACAGGAGCAACAGGAGCAACAGGACCAACGGGAGCAACAGGAGCAACAGGAGCAATAGGATTAACAGGTCCAACGGGAGCAACAGGCCCAACAGGAGCAACAGGCCCAACAGGAGCAACAGGAGCAACAGGCCCAACAGGAGCAACAGGTCCATCAGGAGCAACAGGAGCAACAGGAGAAACGGGAGCAACAGGAGCAACAGGAGAAACGGGAGCAACGGGAGTAACAGGACCAACGGGAGTAACGGGAGCAACAGGAGCAACAGGAGAAACGGGAGCAACAGGAGCAACAGGAGAAACGGGAGCAACGGGAGTAACAGGAGCAACGGGTGTAACGGGAGCAACAGGAACAACAGGTCCTACTGGGGGGATTGGCCCACATCCATCAACTTAAGGTATATTTTTAAACAAAATGCGGTCTTTCCATATAGTTTTTTATTATCTTTTGTAGATTTTATAAAAGCGGGCATATCAAATAAACCCTGACGGGTTTCAATTTTTTACTATGCTACCTGA
>NZ_JBPWAP010000150.1:0-5718 GCF_051776705.1 Bacillus cereus group sp. BceL291
ACTATCCATAGAAACAGGCTATTCCAAATACGGAAATAAGTTAGTGACATTCTAAATAGAAAAGTGAGGTAGTATCACATGCTTGATACGAAATCTTTAGAACCGTATTTTTGTTTTTCTAATTCACCAGGTATTCAGTATATCGGAACGTATTGTCCAGATTATTCTAAAGATGAAAATAAACATGTAAAAGATTTTTTGCGAAAACTCATAGATTGCCTTTCGCATGTTGAACCGGCATACAGCCATGAAATTATATTAAGATTTTTACAGGATGAAACATATCAACAAGAGATACTATCACATGCGAATTTTCAGTCCGCATTCGATGAACAAGCAAAAGATTCTATTATTCATATGCTAGTAAATGAGTCTGAAATAATAGAAACAGTAAGTACTAGAATGAAGCAGTTAATAAACGGAGTAAGAAAGCCGATGGATCCTGATAAGTATGTTTTACTAGATTTTATTCAAAAGGCAAATACATATTTTGTACCGATAGACGATGGACGTAAGGAGTATACAAAATGGAACTGATCCGTAAGTATCATATTTTCTGCGCTTGGACAATCGCTATAAGTGCAATGTTGATTAGTTTGTTTTTTAGTGAATGGATGAAGTTACCTCCATGTGATTTGTGCTGGTATCAAAGGATGGCCATGTATCCATTAGTATTAATATTGGGGATAGGAATGTACAGAAAAGATCCGAACGTCAGCACGTATGCATTCCCATTTGCGTGTATCGGCTTAATGTTATCTGTATATCAAATTACAATTCAAACGTTTCCAGCTAGTGAGATGAAGATATGTTCAGTAGGAGTTTCTTGTACAGAAGATTATCTGAATTTATTTGGTTTCATCTCGATACCTATGCTATCATTTGTTGGAATTTTAGCCATCATAGTACTTTTATATATTAAACCTGATAAAGAGACAAAAGAACAAATAACACAGCGATTATAATCGATATACTCATATAAACACAAAATACTTATAACTTAAAAATAAAAAAGGAAACTAAAAAGGAGAAATTAAAATGACAACTATTCAAGCAAGTAATGAAATGCACAAAATCCCAGAGGCGGATGTAGAATTATTAAAGATTATGGCCCATCCAGTTAGATTACAAATCGTGAAGGAGCTAGAACACCGCAAGATTTGTAATGTAACACAATTAACGGAGCTATTAAATATTCCTCAATCTACGGTATCTCAGCATTTATCTAAAATGCGTGGGAAGATTCTTCGTTCGGAAAGAAGGGGATTAGAGATGTATTATCATATTGTAAATTCAAAGGCATGTCAGATTGTTAGTGTACTAGGTTTATAGAATAGTCTTGAACGGTAAAACAAGAACCTCATTTCATTTTGGGGTTCTTGTTTTACTATAGTTTTAGAATAATAGTTTTAATATTTTGAATTTTATTGATATATATTCAAAAATACACCTATTAAATTACAAATTCTGTTATTATATTATTAAAAGAAAATATGATAATTGGTATTGAGGGGGTAGATTATGAATATAGCAATCAAAGGAAACGAACAGATTCTGGGCTTATTAAATGATTGGTATGTGGAAATTCGTGCACGGCGCATAAGCAATGCGCATCGTTTAAAAGAAGAAATTGATGGTAAAATTCAAAATATAAAAGATCAGAACTTATTATTATACTATTCATTATTAGATTTTCGTCATCAATATGTAATTGATAACTTAGGTGTTTCTACAAGTAGTTTTGATAAAGTAGAATCTTTTGAGATTCCTTCTAACAACACTTTAACTTATTATTATCATTTCTTTAAAGCTATCCATGCTAGTGGAACTGGTAGTTATAAGGTTGCAAAAGAACACTTTGATCAAGCCGAAAAATTATTAGAGCTTATCAATGATGACGTTGAGAAAGCTGAATTTTATTATAAGTTAGGTGCATTCCATTTTGATATTTGTGATTCACTGGTCTCTTTTCAGTACACAACAAAGGCAAAAGAAATGTTTTTAGCCCATGCTGATTATGAACGTAATGTCGGCTTTTGTGAGAACTTGTTGGGGTTAGCTTGTATAAACTTAAAAGAATGGTCATTAGCAGAGGAACATTTTGCGGCCGCAATGGACAAGTTCCAAAAAGTCGGAGAAGATAAGTTTATTATTATGGTGCGCCATAACTTGGGTTGGATGTATTCTAAACAAAATCTATCATCTTTAGCGATTCGTTATTTATCTGAAGTCGTTGAAAATTCTCCAAACCATTACAAAGCCATGTATGCAAAGGCATTGGAACATTACAAACTGGACGAGCGAGATGTCGCAGCAGAACTCATTGAAAATGGATTAAATATTAGTAAGAAACTTAATCAAGAAGAGTTCATACATCGATATCTCATTTTACAAGAGCTAAACAATGCTTCACCTACTCAAAAGCTCGAAACCGTAGTGCTAGCAGGAATTGATTACTTCGAAAGAGAAGGATTGTATGAAGATGTTCAAGAGTCTTATGAGACGCTGGGAACAAAATTTTATGACGAAAAGAATCATCATGAGGCGAGTAAGTATTTCCATTTAGGGTTGAAAGCGAAACGAAAATTTTTTGAGGAAGGAGCTTTAAAATGAAAAAAATAGTATTCAGTTTAATGGGAATTGTCACGGCTATAACCTTGACTATAGGTGTGACGAATACAGCGAAAACTCCACAATCTTACGAAGTAATTCAAAGTCTTTCAGTTGGAGATCACGGTGGTTGATACACTAATTTAATGTATAATAAAAAGGGCTAGGATTTATCATCTAGTCCTTTTTTTATTGATTGGATGTTTTCATAAGGTTCAATTCGTAAAATTGTTAAAGCGTATGCCGTGATTCGAGGCCTACTACGTCTTTGGTTCAAATAAGAAAAAATACGATTGGGGAGTGAAGAGCAATAAAGAATCATATCAGGAGCCCTCAGGGACAACTATTGCAAATCAATAAGAAATGGTCTCACCTAAAGCAAAAACAGCGTGAAACCATATCAACTTGGCTGAGAGAGGCTTATATAGAGAAGATTAAAGTTCATAACCGTAGATTGAAAGCGAGAGAACATGAGGATGTTTTAGAAAGGGTAATGAGTAAAATCTATGATCGTGAAATTTGGATTCCTGATTATGAAGTCGAAAAGTATTACAAGGGAAAAATAAATAGATGGTATAACAAACACATTTCATTGGATGAAAAAAATGATAAGGAGGAGAATATATGAAACATAGTATCGGAAATGTGAGTACTTCATATATAATCCGTCTAATTTTAAATGATTTAGACGGATTTATTACAGCAGGAAAAAGGGAATTTAATTTTTGCTCAGAATCCGGAGTATCCTCTGTGGAGGAGCTAATTTCTGATTGGTTGGAGTGGTTTAATGATTACCCGCAAGGTATATCGCCAGATGAATTAAAAGAAATTGAAAGGGAGATAGGTGAATTGATGGGGAGTATGTTTATATGGTCTCATAATATTGAAGAAAGAGAAGGGTTTATAAAGCAATTTAGCGATTATTTCGGAGAATATATAGGTTTTTGTAAATTAGTTAGGGATGTATATCTTGAAGAGTTGAAAGATGAGTTGTCATATTAACATCATAAATTCCTAATATTATTATAAAAAGAAATTAAAACTAATGTTCTTTAAATAATGAAAAAGTTAAAGGAGAAAAGAAAGTGAAATTAGAGATTGAAAAGTTTATTAGTGAAATAGAATTTCCGGAAGCTGCTATGGGTCTTATTGAAGAGGGAATATTATGTTATAAAGCAGGAGCTTATAGGTCAGCGTATATCATGTCATATTTATTTTTCTTAAGTGTAGTGAAGCACAGAGCATTAGAAAGTTCATATGCTCCCATTGGGTATGGTAGGGAACGAAAGAAGAAAACAGACGAAATTCCAAACGATGAATTCTGGGAAAGAAAAGTATTCGACTTAATTACTACAGGAAAATCACATAGTTGTTATTTTGAAGTTAGCGAATTGATAATTACACAAATGGAATATTGGAGGACTTTGAGACACGAGTGTGTACTTTCTAAAGGTAATCAGTTTGTAGCAGCGCATGTTGAATCATTTTGGTTATTTTTACAAACAACTCTCCCTGAGTTATTAATTAACTGTAGGAAGAATGTCTTATCTAGAGAGGCTGAGGAGATTTTAGAAAATTTGTTTGAATGGGATAAAAAGTGAAGAGGTTTTATCGGATACTTTAATGAAGAGGAGGAAGCTATGACAATGTAGCTTCCCCTAAATAATTGCACAAAATGTTGATTTTGTGCAATTATTAGTATTTTTTATTCAAATTGTCTTCTTTCCAAGCGATCAACAGCCTCACGTTTCTTCTCATTATTAATATTTGTATAGATACTAGTAACTTCTACAGAAGTGTGGCCAAGTTGATCTCGGAGTAATACTAGGTCTTTGTTTTCCTTATAATGATTTGTAGCATATGTGTGCCGTAGTTTATGAGGGCTACGCTTCTCATCAAATGCACTTGAATATTTATCACATAACTTCTGTATAGCTCTAACAGTTAACTGTGTATATTTCCCCTTATAATTTGTTACAAAAAGTAAGTCTTCATCTTGAGGGCAGTTATATTTACTAGGACGAACCTTAATGTACTCCTGAATATCATCTAAGCAAGAGCGAGTAGCTAATACGGAAGATCTCTTATTACCTTTACGCGTTACTTTTACTTTCCCCTGGCGGAAGTTTATGCTAGATATAGTAAGACTAGCTACCTCAGAAACTCGAAGCCCAGTGCCTAAAATGAGGCTTATAATGGCTATGTCTCTTTCTTTATCACGCTGAAAAAAATTATATTTTTTTGGTGATATATCTTTCAACATTTCACCATAATCATTTGCTAGAAATTGAAGAAAAGCAACATCATCTTTTTCATTAAATATCATGTTTGCAACGTCATCTGCTCTTGCTGCTGCATCTACTTTCTCCTTATGCAGTTCAATTTTCTCCATTACATTACGAGAGATGTAATTTTCCCCTTGTTCATTCTCTGTATTTAGAGCTAAGTACTTGAATAGGGATTTTAAAGCGGAGAAAGTTCTGTTAATAGCTCTTGTCTCAATACCTTCTCCCTGTAGATATCTTTGAAAAGTTCTAGCTTCATTTAATGGTAGATTTTCTAGTGTTGAAATTGGTACATCACATATATTAGTGACCACCTTACCGTTTTCGACGGCTAATCGATTACTTATAAGCCATTTTAGAAACTTTTCAAATTCAGTAATGTAAGCATACAATGTAGCGGGGGAGAGGGCTGTTTTCATTTCTGCATACTCTATGATATACTAGGGCATTTTACTTTTATGCTTATCTATTAGTATTTTAAACTTTTCTTTTTCTTGGTTACTCATGTTGTACACATCAAATCAAATAATGTAAATTATTTTTTAAACTAATACTTAAACCGATATTTAAACTAACTATTCGGATTTTTGAGCTAGAATGCTATTTTAATAAATAACTTGATTACATATATGGATACCATAATAGTTTTTGAAAAAGAAGAGAGGTATCAATATATAATTGATACCTCTACTATACTCAATTCTATGAAATCCATCAAACTGTTCGTTAAATACACTTTTAACGGATACATTATATGAGATAATTATTGTAAATTGAAGAATTATTATTACATTCTGTATGCTATTGAATAGAGAACTGGTGT
>NZ_JBPWAP010000151.1:0-5706 GCF_051776705.1 Bacillus cereus group sp. BceL291
TAGTTTGTCTAGCATCTAAAATAAAAATTGACGTTTCACGTTGTTTGTTTCGTTCAGTTTTCAAAGAACTACTTGGTCGCTCATTTGCGACTTCCTTATGTTAACATTTTCATCTTTCAATGTCAACTAAGTTTTTTATTTCGTTTGTCGCTTGCGACGTTATTGTCATCGGCGACTTGTTCTATATTACACCTCTAAAGTATAATCGTCAACACCTTTTTATAAAGAACTTCAATTTAATATTTTTATGCTCTTTTAGCTAGATACGTCTCTATAGGATTTCATTATCGGAGCACGGCTTCTGCTTCTCTTTGATTTATTTTTCCAAATATATTCAAGTTAATTTGAACTCTAGACTTAACTTGTGTGGACGTTTTCCTCCAACAAAACTAGCAACCTTATTTTAACAAATACTAGTATATAATTAGAGAGTTGTTGTACTATCAATAAAACTCTATTAGAAACAGGTGAAGATATGAAAGATATACGTATCCTTATAGCAGACGACGATAAAGAAATCCGAAATTTATTAAAAATATATTTAGAACGAGAATTATACATGGTAGACACTGCAATCAACGGCGAAGAAGCCTTGCATTTATTTAATCAAAATAAATATAACCTCGTTATATTAGATCTTATGATGCCCAAAATAGATGGAATCGAGGTATGTAAAAAACTTAGAGATAAAACTAACGTACCTATATTAATGCTCACAGCTAAAGATCACGAAGTTGATAAAATTTTAGGCTTAAGCATTGGTGCTGATGATTATATTACGAAACCTTTCAGCATTCACGAAGTAATTGCACGAGTAAAAGCTCTTATGCGGCGTTTTTTAGTTCTCGGAAGTAACAATACTGCTCAAGAAAAAACCACTTTATCTTTTAAAGGACTAACTATCAATTTAAATACATACACAGTTCATACAAACAAAGAAGAAATTAGCTTAACCGGAAAAGAATTGGAACTGTTAAAATTCTTTACTTCAAACCCAGGGCAAGTATTTACAAAAACACAGCTCTTCCGAAATGTGTGGGACGATAATTATATAGAAGATGACAATACCGTTATGGTACATATTCGAAAACTTAGAAAGAAAATAGAAATTGACCCTTCCAATCCAAAATTCATTCAGACTATATGGGGAATTGGTTATAAGTTTGTAGGTGAAAAGCTTGAAGACTGATAAAACCCTCTTCCTTATTTCATTACAACTTATCATTTGCGGGATTTTAAACATACAAATGGGTCCAAGATTAAAAATGTCTTTATTTATTATCCTTATCTTAATTACAATTTATCTCTTCTTTTCAAGAATACAATTCATTCAACATCGTAAAGCAATGGATACTAAATTAAGTCGTGTACTAAAAGGAAACTTACAAACGAGATTATTCACAAGCAATGACCACTCATTACATAATATCGTTTTTTCAATAAACGAGCTAATAGCTAAATTAGAGCAGGTTCAGATTGAAGCCAAAAGATCCGAGGAATCCAGAAAACAACTTTTGTCTAGTATCTCCCACGATATACGAACACCACTCACCTCCATAATCGGATATATAGATGCTTTGAAAGACGGAGTTGCTGCTTCTGAAATAGAAAAACAAGAATATCTTAAAATACTCTATATGAAATCAAATAACTTAAAGCACCTAGTTGATGAAATATTCAATATGGCGAAGCTAGACGCTAATGAATTTCCACTAAAAGAAGAAGAACTCGACTTTTCTGAAGTTACTAGAGAAGTTTTGATTGAATTTTCACCTGAGCTCTCAAAACATAACATCGAACTGCAAATTCTCATATCAGATTCTACTTGTCCTATCATCGCAGATCATCTAAGCATTATGCGGATTATCGGTAATTTAATGAAAAATGCAATTTATTACGGAAAGGATGGGAAAACAATAGGAGTCGAACTGCTAGAAGCTGATGCAGAATACAAACTTCATATTTGGGATCAAGGCCCTGGTATTCCAAAACATGATTTACAAAACATATTTGAGCGAATGTACCGAAGCGAACAATCAAGAAACTCTTCATTTGGTGGTAGCGGTCTCGGACTCTCTATTTCTAAAGCACTCGTTGAAAAAAATGGTGGGCATATATGGGTTGAAAGTACTCCATGGAAACGAACTACTTTTGGCTTTTCTATTCCAAAACACAATACTTTTAAGAAATAGTTAAGAAATGATTAATATGCAGTTAAGCCTTCCTTTTTATGATGTAAGTAAGAACTTATAGAAAGCAGGTGTCTCCTATAAATACAATTATAAAAACGACTAACCTTACTAAAGTATATGGCAATCAAAAATCAGTAGATAATTTAAATATTAATGTTCAACAAGGAGAGATTTATGGCTTCATAGGCCGCAACGGTGCTGGTAAAACAACAACCATTCGTATGCTGCTTAGTCTTATAAAACCTACAAGTGGAACGATTGAAATATTCGGAGAGAACTTATTCCAAAATCAAAAAGATATTTTAAGCAGAATTGGTTCTATAGTTGAAGTTCCAGGATTTTATGAAAACTTAACTGCAAAAGAAAACCTACTAATTAATGCAAAGATAATTGGGGTTCACAAAAAGAATGCTATCGAAGAAGCATTAGAAATAGTAGGCTTGCAGCATGAGACAAAAAAGTTAGTAGGAAAGTATTCTTTAGGAATGAAGCAACGCTTAGGAATTGCACGCGCTCTTCTCCATTATCCTGAGCTACTCATATTAGATGAACCAACTAACGGACTAGACCCTATTGGTATTAAAGAAATGCGAAAACTTATTCATTCTTTAGCTCAAGAAAGAAATATAACAATACTCATTTCTAGTCACATATTAGCCGAGATAGAACAGTTGGTCGATCGTATCGGAATTATTCATGAAGGAAAGTTACTAGAAGAAGTTTCTCTTGATACGCTGCGCAAAGCAAACCGTAAGTACATAGAGTTTCAAGTGAATAATGACGATAAAGCTGTGATGTTATTAGAAAATCATCTTCAAATTTTTGATTATGAAGTACATGATGAAGGAAATATTCGTATTTACTCTCATTTTGGACAACAAGGATACATAAACAGAACGTTTGTTCTTAATGGTATTGAAGTATTAAAAATGATGATAAGCGAAGATAGACTAGAAGATTATTTCACCAAACTAGTTGGAGGTGGAACAATTGGTTAATCTACTCTATACAGAACTCTTAAAACTAAAACGCTCTAATATGTTTTTAATTAGCATTATTGGTGCTGGTGTCGCACCTTTCTTAGTTGTAGTAGCCTCTTATATACATATAAAAACAAAACAGCCTACTCCAACTATTTGGTTCCATCAATTATTCACTGACGTTAACTTATATACTACTTTAGTTATAGGATTCCCCTTATATGGAGTAGTGGTTGCATATTTGCTTACCCGCGAATATGCAGAAGATACACTGAAAAATTTACTAACTATCCCCGTGTCGCGCATTAGCTTTATTATAAGTAAATTCATCATTCTCTTTCTTTGGATTATGATGCTAACTTTAGTCGCTTGGGCACTTACTTTAATATTAGGGCTATTGGGGAACTTCCCTGGCTTTAACATTTCTTTACTTTTAGGTTCTTTCCTAGAATTTTTAATATGTGGTGGACTTCTCTTTCTATTGTCTTCACCTATTGTGCTACTAACTCTTGTAATGAAGAGCTATGTACCGCCCATTATATTAACAGTCATTATTACAATGACTAATCTTATGCTCGTAAACTCCAAGCATAAAGATTTATTTCCGTGGACCGCTACTCTAGATATCGCAAATAACGAATTACAACCGACATATCCACCAGAGTATTCTTATATCATCATTGCAGTAACGACAATTTCCGGATTTATTGCAACACTATTCTATTTTAAAAAAGTAGACATTCATTAATTTGTAGGAGTGAAACTATGAGCGATATCATTATTGCCTTCATACTCGGTATTGTAGAAGGATTAGCTGAATTTTTACCTATATCCTCTACTGGCCATCTTATATTAGTCGGGCATTTATTAGGCTTTGAGGGAGAAAGAGCGAAAACGTTTGAAATTGTTATTCAGCTAGGCGCAATTTTAGCCATTGCAATTTTATATCATAAACGTCTCGTTTCTTTATGTAATATTAAGCCACTTCTACAGAAAGAAAAAAAATTCAACGCGTTCCATGTATTTCTTGGCGTATTTCCGGCAGTGGTTACTGGTTTGCTACTACATGATATTATTAAAACATACTTATTCCAGCCATACACTGTTGTGATTGGACTTGTAGCAGGTGCAATTCTTATGCTCTTTGCAGAAGTAAAAAAGAAGGAGGCAGCAGCCTATTCACTGGACGATTTAACATACCGCCAAGCTTTAACAATCGGATTATTTCAGTGCTTAGCAGTATACCCTGGCTTCTCTAGAGCTGGCTCTACTATCTCTGGAGGTCTATTAGCAAAAGTAAATTATAAGACTGCATCTGAATTCTCTTTTCTAATAGCTCTTCCTGTAATGATTGGGGCTACAGGCTTAGACTTACTAAAAAGTTGGAAGTATTTAAGTGTCGATGACATCCCTATGTTTGCGGTAGGATTCATTACCTCTTTTATAGTAGCGATGCTAGCGGTAGTAACTTTTCTAAAGCTTTTAGAGAAGATAGGTTTAAAACCTTTTGCGTACTATCGTATTTTGTTGGCTATCTTATTTACGCTTTTCGTATTGCTATAGATTCATATAAGTCACATATTATTAAACTGATATTCAATTTAGAATATCAGTTTTTTCATCTATTTTAACTCTAGTATTACTCACTTCAATATGGCATAGTGATAATAAACTACCATTCATAATCTGAACGTTCTTTAAGTAACTACATCCTTTATCATAAAATGCAATTGGAAAATTAAAGATCCCATATATGTACAGAACATATTTACAAACTATATTCACTCCACATAGTATCTTTTTAATTTGCAACACACCGCTACAACTTTTAAATGAGTACAAAGACATACTAAATAAGTAAGTAAGTAAATTTCCTAGGAATTATAAAGAGACTAAATATGAATTAGAGTGAGGTAACGATAAAAATGAATCAATTAGCACAGACATATTGGGATACTTATTGGGGAAACAACAAAAAACCAGAATCTGTTACAGCTTGGCAATTTGGGGATGCCCCTAATTATCTTGCACAACTAGTAATTGACGGTATTAAAACCGCTACATGCTCCGGTCACATTTTTTATGAATTAGAACATGAATCACTACCGACTACTATTGATTATAGTATTATACTCAATAGTAATGATGAACCTGTAGCTATTATTAAGACAATAGAAGTAACTGTAACACCAATGAATGAAGTAAGCGAAGAATTCGCTATCGCTGAAGGCGAAGGAGATCGTACTTATAATTACTGGAGAGACACCCATGTTCGTTTTTTTACAAAGGAACTAAATGAGCTTGGTCTTAATTTCTCTGAAGATATGTTACTCGTCTGTGAGCGTTTTGAACTTGTTGATGTGAACAATAAAGTGAAATTTTAATAAACTGAGATTTACCAGCCATTCTTATTTTTATAAAACACAAAAAAGACGAGTCATTCTGACTCGTCTTAAAGTTGCTTGGCGACGTCCTACTCTCACAGGGACAAGGTCCCAACTACCATCGGCGCTAGAGAGCTTAACTTCCGTGTT
>NZ_JBPWAP010000152.1:0-5671 GCF_051776705.1 Bacillus cereus group sp. BceL291
ACAGAAATAGACATACAAAAACGCCATCCTTTCCTATGATTCTACAGAAAGAATAGTGTATTTTTTCATTTTATGGGGTATTTTGTTTTGGTATCTTGATAGCGATGGGGTGGACTCCCTTTTTAACATAAGGGTAATTTATGTCGTGTTTAGCAATTATTCATTACATAATGCAAATGATTGTTTACATTTTGTTAGTAATCATTTACAATTACAGTAATTGTAAATGAGGAAAGGAGAATTATGATACTAGAAAACAGAGTTAGAGAATTACGAGCACGATTTAGATGGACTCAGCAAGACTTGGCCGATGCAATTGGGGTCACAAGGCAGACAATTGGATTAATAGAAAAAGGTGATTATTCTCCATCTGTCACTATGGCGTTAAAATTAGCTGCTGTATTTCAAGTTACCGTAGAAGAGGTTTTTTATTTAAAGGGAGAGGAACGATTATGATAAAACAGGTTTTAAGATCGCCACTTATAGGGGCCAGTATATTTGTGTTGATTATTGCATTTTTACTATTTTCTCTTATGAATACACAAGTCATTTTAGCTAAGTTATGTTTCGGGATTTTAGTGACGGTTACTTTTTTATGGCTCATTCTCACAAGGATTTATAACCGAAAGAATCCTCATGATAAGATTAGGCTATTTGGTTTTATACCATCCGAATTTCGTGAAATAGATGAAGGGCAGCAGTGGGTAACCTATAAGGCTTGCCGAAATGTGTATATTTACTATAGCATTGCGCTTCCAGTAACGGCAGGGATTTGTTTTCTCTTTTCTCAACATAATTTTGTTCCATTATTGTGCATTGGTTTACTAGGTGCAGGTCAATATATTGTCTATTGGTTAACCACTATTTTTATTTTAAATCGTATTTAACAAAGGGGATGAAACAATATGGTGGAGTGGGCTCAAAATGCGGGGGCATTATGGCAATATGTAGTGTTATTTCTTTTAGCATTTGCCCCATGGATGGATGTATCAATTGTTGTACCACTTGGTATCGCATGGGGATTACAACCATTTGCAGTAGGAGTAACAGCATTTGCAGGAAATCTTATCTTGGTTCTATTACTCGGTTTTTTCTTTAAACAGTATGCAAAATGGCAAGCAGCAAGAAAACAAAAAAAGGTATAACAACACCTTCTAAAAAAGAAACCCGATCAAGAAAAATATGGGATCGATATGGTATTCCAGGTTTGGCTCTTCTAGCTCCAATTCTCGTAGGAACTGATATTGCAGCCGTATTAGCTTTAACATTTGGATCTAACCGGACACACGTCATAAGTTGGATGACGGTCAGTCTAGCAGTATGGACTTAGCTTTTTAAATATTATTTAGGATATCATAGTGATTTTAGGTAATCTAAAATCGTTCACTACCTAAAAATTATGGAGTGATGAAGTGAGTTCATATGATATTAGGAGAAAAGCTTTGACCAAAAACATTTGAACACTCAACTAGCTGTACGATATGGTCATAGTACCGTAATTCACGAACCTATATGGATAGAGACACATTGCTATCAAACTAATATTTTGAAGCATCCCCAAAACAAAAAAATTGTACATTTTCATCTGGAAATGTCAATTTTCTCGTTTTGGGGTATTTGCTTTCCTTAGGTTGATGGGCATGGGGTGATACCCCTTCAAGCTAAGTTATCAACATTATTGTCACAATCGAATTATCAATAACAAGCGTTTTTGATAATTCGATTACATGTTATCGTCGTTTCTGTGCCCTTACTACACAAACGCCTAAGTTCACATTTGTAAGCAGATATTTCCTGATTTTCACAAATAAGAAAATTGGGGTTGTAGTGAAAAAAATAATAGACCCCTAGCGGAATCTTTTGTTATAAAACTAATCCAAGAAACTAGTTAATAAAGATATTTTGATTTTAGACGGACAGGCAGATATTGCGAAATTCATAAATATTCAAAAATGAATACATTTTACAAATTTTAATTGCGTATGTAGACAGTTTAACCATTGGAGGTGTCCCGCCTATTTGTAGAAAAGCTTTACTCAAATGTTTTTTGGTAAAAATGGTATTCCAATCAATGTACGTGAAGCATGACGAAGATTTTGAAATCCTGCGGATTTAACCAAACGTCTCTTGATATGTCTATGGTCTTGTTCGATAAGATTATTGAAATGCTTAACAGTACAATGTTTCGTATGCACATAAAACCTATTATGTTTCAGTTTTTTGAGTGCACAAAGTAGAGCTGGAGCCTTATCTGTTGTGAGAACTGTTGGTTCTCCAAAAGCTTTCATTAACCTTTTCATAAACATATAAGCGGCTCGATGATCCTTTGTTTTACGAAGTTGAATGTCCAAGGTGTATCCTTCTTGATCAATCGCATGATACAGATAAGACCACTCCCCTTTGACTTTGATGGAGGTTTCATCTACATGCCATGTGAAATGTGCTGATTTATTTTTCTTCTTTCAAATTTGATAGATCAAATTACCATATTCATGTAGCCAACGGCTACTAATATGATATCTTACTTGAATTGTTTTCCTTTAAAATATCTCATATATCATGCTCCTCGAATCATTTTTCATACATTTTAATTTCACTTAGAAAACTTTGCAACGGAACCTAAACTGTTTACATAAGTGAATAAAATCTGTAAAATGGATTTTATTGCGTGTGTGTGGTTTTTTTTGAATATTCATGAATTTTTCAACATCATCGAAATAATACATATGATAATCTTAGCATAAATTTATATCTTAAATATAGAGAAAGATAGAGATGAACTGTCCATTCATCTTTTGGTTATGTTAAAATTTTAATCCTTAAATTACAAAAAATTAGATTGGAGATTATTATATGTATTATAACGAATTCTCAAAACCATTTGTTTCCCAAAAATCAAACCCGAATTTAATAGGTCCAACATTTCCACCAATCCCCCCTTGTACATTACCTACGGGAATCACTGGACCTACGGGAGCAACTGGACCTACGGGAGCAACTGGGCCTACGGGGATCACTGGACCTACGGGAGCAACTGGACCTATGGGAATCACTGGACCTACGGGGATCACTGGACCTACGGGATCGACTGGACCTACGGGAGCAACTGGACCTACGGGAGCAACTGGGCCTACGGGAATCACTGGACCTACGGGATCGACTGGACCTACGGGATCGACTGGACCTACGGGAATCACTGGGCCTACGGGATCGACTGGACCTAATATTCCTATAACTTTTGCAGACTTAACTAATACAGGTGCACAGAATGTTTTAGATTTATCGCCTGTTAGTTTTTCTGGTAGCATAAATACTGTTCAAAATTTAACTTTTTCAACATCTAATACAATAACAATAATTGATCCTGGTGTGTATAAAGTAGAATATTATATTTCTTTTTCACCTTCCTCAAGTTCAATTTGTTTCATTATAGGTGAAGTTGGTGCTACTAATACGGCAGGGAATATAATATTACTTCCAAATCCAAATGGTGGGGAAATATCTGTTTCAAGAATTTTAAATTTAGCTGCAGGAGCAACGCTTCAAATTATTAATGCAAGTGGCAATACTATAAGCTTACCTAATCTATCAACCAATGGCACTCAGAAAGTAAATGCTAGATTTTTAGTTTTTAGAATATTTTAAAATAGAGGGTTGGAGATGGATACTTTTGTTATCTCTTGTGAGTAGAAAGCTGCATTTTTTAAATGATCAAAGAAGCTTTGGTTCTGTTGCAAAGTTTGAAAAAATTCCAAACCGGTTACAAAATAAGGTTATCGTTTAAGAAATTCTAAATAATTGCTGTAATTCTTTATACGTCGAAAAAGAGAAGTCTGGAATGTGATTTCTCTTTTGTTTGTATAGAGCATGAATCGTTTTAACTCCTTTCAATGTACGTGAAGCATGACGAAGATTTTGAAATCCTACGGATTTAACCAAACGTCTTTTGATATGTCTATGGTCTTGTTCGATAAGATTATTGAAATTCTTAACAGTACAATGTTTCGTATCCACATAAAACCTATTATGTTTCAGTTTTTTGAGTGCACAAAGTAGAGCTGGATCCTTATCTGTTGTGAGAACTGTTGGTTCTCCAAAAGCTTTCACTAACCTTTTCATAAACATATAAGCCCCTTGTTTTACGAAGTTAAATATCCAAGGTGTATCCTTCTTGATCAATCGCACGATACAGATAACACCACTCCCCTTTGACTTTGATGTAGGTTTCATCTACATGCCATGTGAAATGTGCTGATTTATTTTTCTTCTTTCAAATTTGATAGATCAAATTACCATATTCATGCACCCAACCCATAATGGTCGTAGGATGAACTGATATGGCATGTTCGCTCAAAAGTTCAGATACATTGGGATAACTTAAAGAAAAACGACAATTGTAGCCAACGGCTACCAATATGATATCTTACTTGAATTGTTTTCCTTTAAAATATCTCATATATCATTCTCCTCGAATCATTTTTCATACATTTTAATTTCACTTAGAAAACTTTGCAACGGAACCTGAATTAGTATGGCTTAGAAATAGTGGCAGTATTAAACAGCAAGAATTGTTAGCTAAACTGGAAGATCGTAAGGGTAAAAAAGTAATTAAGACAAAAGAGATGAAGGTTTTATACGGCATATTAACTTACTATACTATGTATGTTTTAGAAAAATATAATTCTTTATTCAAGTAGGCTGAGGTATTATTACCAGACGTTAATGCGATAACTGATAGTTTTATTAGAACATCTTATTTAGGCAAGATTAAAGGAGGTTTAGCATATGCGTACCTGGTGCAAGATGATCTCGAAAAGTCTAGGCGTTTATGTCAGGAGATTCTAGATTTAGAAGATCCTGAAGGGTGTTTTCATCTTTTAAGAGCATCGGAACTTGTATATTTAGCAGAGTCTTATACCTTTGAATGCTATGAGCGTGCATCCAGGTATATAAATAAATCTTTAGAACAATTAGAGCCATGTAAGTTTGAAAGGGAACTTCAAAGAAAGCAGTCGATTCTTAATATATATGCTTTTATTAAGCTAGTTAATAGGAAAGAGTTGGAGAATATAAAAATATATCATCCTGCTTTTGGATAAAAAGTTTAAAAGACTTTTTTGCTGCGAACCTCTTCTTAATATTCTGTAAGGATTTCGCAAAAAACGAAGGTGAAAATAGTCTCCTTATAAATAAATCTCTAATACATTAAAAATATAATGTTAATTATTTTAAAATATTAAATTCCGTTTGAAGAATTCAATGGTATTGTTCCGTATTAACTTCTTTTTTATTTTCTCCGCATATTAATTGTGCGTAAATTCTTTTGTAAGTGAAATATGTTCCTTATTTAAAGGGGAGTCTGGATACGTTGTAATCGTGTTTTGTATATCATTTACTGTATTTTCATTAATTTTCTCCAAAGAAAAACCATATACAATAAACCAATTTTGATTAGGTCCAGAATCAAGGGAAGATGATATTTCTTCATTTTCTCATTTCTAATACATGGGTTCTTTTAGTTTTATATGTTTACGAACATGATACCCTCCAGTTGGAGACGTAATAGGCCTAGAACCAGCATCTTTGAGTAAATCGTGAATTTCGTAATTTTCTGAACGTTATAGTGAGTTACCTTATATATTTTCGTCACAGAAGAGTCATTCTGTGACAC
>NZ_JBPWAP010000153.1:0-5629 GCF_051776705.1 Bacillus cereus group sp. BceL291
TTTTTTGTAACGTTTCATTCTGTTTTTCGATGTAGTTTGTGGTTTGTTGTAATTGATTATGCGTTTCCACTACTTTTGTCTTTAAATGCGTTTTTACATTGGATAACTGTTCCACTTCTACTTCTAAATCTTGTTTTTCCTTAAAGGCTTGAGGCGATAAATGTTTTTTCTCAGAACCTTCTCCCCGATCTACATCAAAACCTTTTTCCCGCATTTCCAACGGGAAGTCCTGTTGCAAAGATATCAATTCTTTTCTCGTAAACATATCTTTTGCGGACAAACGATTGTCTTCTGTAATTGGCATCACACCAATATGCATATGTGGTGTCGCTTCATCCATATGAACCATCGCATACAACGTATTTTGTTTGCCATAACGCTTTTGAATAAAATCTAGTGAACTCTCAAAATAACGTTTCTGTTCTTCTAAACTTAATGAATGCATGTAATCAGGCGAAGCTGTTACTACAAATTCTGAAAGCACAACAGAATTTGCCCGTGGCTTTCGTTTTACTCGCTCACTGATCTCTTGTTTAATTGTGCTTTCATATCTAATTTTTTGTTGATTCAACAAATCATAATTCTGTTCACTTTTCGAATAATCGATGTCTAAATTTGATTTACTTTTTCCTTGTCTTTGATTATGTTTTTGAATCCCTTGCACATCAGAAATTTGAAATTTCTGCATGTGAATGATTGCAAATTTGTTCATGTTTTTCCCTCACAATTGTCTTCCGTAAGAGGACTACTTTTGAGCTTATCATAACATATCGAGAGAGCGAATCCAAAGTTTTGGTATAGCCCATTATACCAAATTACATTTGGTGTGGGCTCTGCGAGACCTCGTTGGCTTCGCCAAATCACGCCACAGCGTGATAAAGACCAGGGGCTTTGCCCCACACCCCACAAGGGGAACTCTTCCCCTTGACCCCATCGATCCAACTCCCCAACCCCTCAATCCTTGAGGGGCTTCCTCGCCGGTTGGCGTCCCCAAAACGGTTCGTTTTGAGGAACTACCAAGAGGATGGAAAATCGGTTGCACGTGTCAATTCCTTAATGCTCCTTTCATGGATCAGCATAAACCGCTGAACCATTCCAGTCCGCTTACCATTGACACTTACCGCTTATTTTTCTTCTCCCAATAGTCGTTTTGCGAGTTATTTCAATCATTCATTAAATCCTTTATCAAACTCTTAATTCTAAATTAATTAAAAAATAAAAAGACTAATTAGTACTTATCTATTTAGTACTAATTAGTCTTTGTTTTATCCTGTATTTAAGTTCTTTTTTATACTGTTTATTATTGCAAAGGTGGATACTTTAATTTTTTCATCTCTATTTCAGTAAGTCCACTTCCACCCCACATTTTTTTCTTTATCGCTTTTTCAGAATTAAAGTAAGCTTGAAAATTAACTTTTTTATCTTGATAAGAATATTCATAATAAATATCAGGATTTTCTCCTTCCACATAAACAGCAAGCCAATATCCGCCCATTTTAAAGTCTTTATGAAAATCAATATATTTCAACTGACTTTCTTGTATTCCTTGTCTAGCAATGTAATTATATATAGATTTTTTCGCCTGTACTCTATTAAATAAAACAAAACTAACCACTAAAACTATTGATATAAAGATAGCCATCATTATTAACATCTTTTTTTTTTCAAATTCAATCCTCCTAAATTATTTATTAATATGTTTTTACTAATGACGGTCTATATGCTGAAGTAAAAGTATCAATTAAACCATAAGGAGTTACGATTCCACTAACCGCTTGCATAACATTTCTTGAACCAGAACCAAAATAGAGTGCTTGAAATACTAATTTAGAACAATAAGTTGGATTTTTTTGATACAGATGTGTATCGATACCATAATCTAAATAAACATTTTTAGTTGCACTTCCAGTAGTGGAATAAAAATTTCTATCAGCATATCTAGCTACATCTCTAGCAAGTGTTTGATCTTTTAATCGATAAACCTTAATCCATTTTCCTGACGCAGTATATTTTTGCATCCAATTAGATGTAGATAATTGTTGATTTCCTTGGCCAGCACCAGGCATATGTAAAATATAATTATCACCATTAGCAATAGCTGCATGTCCTACTATACCTGCTGAACTAGTTGCGTTTGTTATAAATATATCTCCAGCTTTTAAAGTAAATCCACCCCAACTTCCTCTTGGAGTCACGTCATCAAAAAGTTCAATATCTCCCGTTGGTGCTTGTCCATAATTATTTAATTTTAACCATTCATTATAAGATAACGGTTCTAGAAAAACACCTTGTTTTAAACCATCTTGATATATAGGCATAAATTCTTCTTTATTTTGTTTTAACCATTCATTATAAGATACACTATTTTGATCTAAAACACCTTCTTGAATTGCTTGATTATAAAGAGATTGATAATCAATAATTTCCTCAGCAGCAAACGCTTTCAAGTTAAAACCACAAATAAAAAATAAAATAGCAATAAAACTAATTAATAATTTTTTCATAAATTGTCTCCCTAAATAATTATTATATTTCGGTAACCTTTTATAAAGGTAACACGATTTTCAAATTCAAAATGTAAATACTTGTGACAAAAAACATACAAATATTTATTAGCTAAATAATGTAATTCTCCCTTGTTTTTGGGTGTGAGTGCTGGCTAGTCGTGTGGGGGCTAAACCCCACATAGCGTTGATACATATGGAAAAAGAATCATGCTTTGAACGGAAGAATTGGCGGTTCGGCTGGTACAATTGCTAGCCCAAGTCGAGCAACTTAACCCCGTTTTTGGTCTGTTCGGCTTGGCGAAAGCTAAAAACCAGCCGAAAAAAGTTTGGCAAGGATGAAACGTAGTGAAAAAGGTGGAGATTTTTGAGTGCTTTTTCCTCAAAAATACGACCTGTTCCTTGCGGAACTTTTAGCCCTTATATAGAGAGTGAGAGTAAAATACCTACTAAACTAGTTAAAAAGCTTATTATATCAAGGGTTTATAGTGGTTTTAATAGTTGTCAGATTAGACAACTTTAGTTGTCAAATTAGACAACTATTAAAATTAAAAAAATAGCCCTTAAAAAAGGGCTATTGGAAATTTTTTAAATAGTGATTTCGAATTCATAAATAAAGCTTTTAAAGTTGTTTCAACATTATCACGTTCACCGCTATAAATAATATTAGGATTAATAAATAATGCGTATGTACGAGCTTTAACCCCTTCTGGTTTATGTCCATTTGCTTTTACAATAACACCTTTTTGTACCAGACTATTTACAATGCGACTAATTTTAGATTTATCAGTTTTTAATCTATCAGCTATTTGTTTTTGACTCATAGGAAGTGCATTTCTAGAATGAATATCATTTACAATACAATTACTTTTAAATTGTAAAAACCTTTGAATACGAAGTAAAAAGAGCATTTCTTCGTCAGTAAAAAATGCATTTTCTAAAGCATAATCCCAATTATCTTGAATAAATTGGGCAAACTTTACTTTTGATTGCGGGGAACGTTTAGTACCTATAAATATTTCTTTTCCGCCAGTAGCTTTACTTAATACTTGCATTGCTTGATTTACTTCTTCTTGATTAATTCCGTTATGATCTTGTTTAAACTTTTCTTTTTCATTCTCAAAATCACGTATTCTTGCATTTTTCTCAACATGTTTAAAATCAATGGTATTTGTCATGCTTTTCTCCTCGTTTCTAGTATTTACAACTAGCGAAGAGACTTTTATTTTGTTATTATGAAGTTAGATAAATTAATTTGAGTCTGAACACTCTAATTAATTGTATAACAGTAAAAAAAGCCCTTCTCCTATAGTTGTAGATTCGACAACTCAATTATAGCATGAATGGCTTTTTTTGTTGTATCTTGTCTGACTTTTTATATGTTATTGTATAGCAAGTTCGTTTTAGTCGTGAGCTCATTCATTTTATTTCTAAAAAAACTTCATAAAGTATCATGCACTACAGACTCAGAGAAAGAGCACTGTTCGAAGGTCCTCTTTTTTTGCCGTACAGGTTCCCATTTACTTTAAAATGAATAAACTATCTTAAACCTTACTTTAACAAATATTCATCGGTTCATAACTTATAAACACAACCCTAATACACAGAATGTTTTTTAAACGAGCGCCTTGCCATAAGTGCTCGTTTTATTTTGATGATTTTCTACAAAATGAAATTTTTATTGAGTATCTTTAACCATCATCCGTACAAAATTCGCATTCTAAATGTATACTTTCTTTACGGGAATCTCTATTTTTCTAAAATCCTCTGAAAACACCATAAAACCAATTATTTGAAAGTAAACAAATATTCAAAAGTTTACTTTGGAACTTACAATTGAAATCCAACATACAATGCTATGAGCATTTACAACATAGTCTTGGTCGACAATAAAAAAAGTACGAAGTCTTTTAAAAGACTTCGTACTAACAACAGACTAAAGTACAGTTCATCGGAAACTGAAAGGGTATTTCATCTATTTATTATAAATCATTAATTCCTATTTCCGGGAATTAATTAGAAAATATGCAAAATTTCATGTTTTATAATTCCTTATAAACAACAAACCTAGTGAATATTTTTGAATTTTCTTTTTATTAATGTTAGACTAAATTATATAAGATACAACTCCTTAAACGCCTAGATATATCTCTATTCGTTATACGCAAAAAAACCAATTCTCGTGTAATAGAATTGGTTTTTTGTGCAATTCAGTCAAACAGCAACTTGAACCCACATTTTCAAATGTAGTCTTATCAATCTTAACATAATTTTAATTACATAAACGCAAAAAATCTCTTTATATGCACACATATAAAGAGATTTTTAAATGGATGAAACCCATAAATTAGTTAGTGATGAATAATTATAGTATATCACAAAACGTTTCTAACGTTCCATGTCATATCCTTTCTGTCTACTTCTTATTTCTCTTGTATGTTCACGTTCAAATTGATTATCTACACCCTTCATATCCAGTTCGTTTTTAATAAGTCCTCTAAATGCCTTAAATTGCTCTTTAAAGACTTTTTTCGTCTGTTGATATAAAACCTTTATATTCATCTGTAAATCTCTTATATGAGCCTTTAAAGTGCCTATTTCAGTATGCAATTCTTTATTTACTTCTTCTAATTCCCGATTTTGTTTATAAGAATGTTTTAAAGCAAGATTATTCCCCTTTATTGTTTCTTCTAAATATTTATTATCTTCTCGTAAACTTTGATTCTCTTTTACAAGATCCGTCTTCTGTAAACGTTCATAATCTTTTTTAACAATAACGGCTGCATTCACTTTTTCTGTCATATCTCTCCATTGCTCACGTGTAACCACAATGTTTCCTGTTTTCTTCTCAGTAATTTCTGGCTTTCCAAACAGTTTCGTTGTTACTTCTGTTTTTGTTTCTTCTCGCAAATAAGACATTGACACTGGCTTATCCGGAATTTGATTTCGAAACGTTTCAAATTCCTGTTTCTTTTCTTTTATTTTTTTATCTAAACTCAAAAATTGTTGCTGAATTTTTTGTAACGTTTCATTCTGTTTTTCGATGTAGTTTGTGGTTTGTTGTAATTGATTATGCGTTTCCACTACTTTTGTCTTTAAATGCGTTTTTACATTGGATAACTGTT
>NZ_JBPWAP010000154.1:0-5479 GCF_051776705.1 Bacillus cereus group sp. BceL291
TAGTACTTTTGCCACAATAGCACTAGAAGAAATTGTAATAATACCAGCTATAATTAAAATTTCTAATAAAGGGAATCCCATTAGCAATCCATATAGTAACCCCAACGAAAAGTTAACCAAAATATAGATTGTTCCACCAATTGCGATAGAACGCCCAGATTTAATTAGCTTTTTCATTGAAAATTCTAATCCTAGGTAAAAAAGAAGAAAAAGTACCCCAATCCTTCCCAGGAAGGATATTACACTTTCACTTTCTATAAATCTGAAATCGATTATACCTATTACGGGAGCATGCGGGCCGACTAACATTCCCAGAATAATTAAAAAAGGAATAATTGAAAATTTAAGTCTTCCAGCGATCACTGCTGCAATTGCTACTAAAATTAGAGCTGTACCAACTTCAAAAATTAAAGTATCCATCTAGTCAGTCTCCTCTATTTGAAAGTAATTCATTAATAAGTTTTTTAACTTCGTTTCTTTCTCCAGAGACTACTAACATATCCCCCTTCTCGATAACAGATTCTGGTCCTGGGTTAAATAATTTTTTCATGTTTTCTCTTATAATGGCTATAACAGTTACATTGTATATTTTTCTTATTTCAAGCTGACCTATTGTTTTTTCAATGGCAAGAGCTTTATTTTCAACTTTAAACCATTCAATTGTTATTCCTTCAAATGCCATTTCAATTGTTTCTAAAGCTTGAGGTTTATATACCATTCCTCCTAATATTGCTGCGAGCTTTCTTGCCTCTGAATCACACAAAGAGACACTTGAGATACTTTCTTCGTGGTCTGTATCAAAATGATACATTTCTCTACGTCCATCATCATGAATCACGATTACCATTTTATTATTATCTTTTGTGACAATATGAAATTTATAACCGATGCCCGGCAATTCACTTTCTCGAATATTCATATAATTTCCTCCTCAGCAGTTTTTCTATACTCTAAATATGTCCAATTTCAATTAATTTAATATCCGTCTTAAACTTACTCCTCTATCTTGTTTAAGAAATATATTTTAGAAATCCACCCCATTGTGGATACTTATGATTAGGTAATTTCTGATTATATACATAAGTGAATACTATGAAAAAAATTATGGATGTTATGGAGAAAAATACTACAATTTTAGTTTTCATGATTTTTAAAGCATACTATTAACAAGGAGTTATTATCCAAATTCATCCCTTCTTTCTGTTTTTATACTTAATATCATTCAATAATCAAAAAACTTTAAAGACACCAAATAATGTTGCTTAATATAATTTATTTTTAAGTAATGCGAAAATTGTAGATTTAACAATAGTTCAACATCTTAAATAACATTAATTCTTTTTATACAATTATCATTTTAGAAATTAAAAGGTCCTATATAAAGGAAAACAGAGAATGTAGCTTTTAGATTGTCCAATTGGTAATAATGGTCATACACTAGGCTTCCAATTTCGAAAGGAACGCGAACATCGAGCAAGACCATTGGCATAGAAATATAAAAAGACGTGTTGCAAAATTCTTAGGATTTTAAAGTATTCGTCATGCTTCACTTTCCTTAAAGGGCATTTAAACCGTTCATTCTATATAAAAAAAACGAAGTTTATAAAGACCAAACTTCGTTTTTTCTACGTATGATAAATTGCAAAAATCACTAGCAATCATACCTAAATTTTATCTCTTAAAAATTCACAATAGAACCATTTTTTGCACCAATACATGTTTTACTAAGTCAAGTGAAAGTTACGTTATATAATTTAATCCTTCTTTCCATGTCCCTCTATAGTGAATTGTGAAACTAACTGTACCAATTCTTCTACTTTTCCCTTTACTTTGTTAGATTGATTGGCAATATCCTCAATTGAGATTGCCTGTTCTTGGATTGACTGTGCAGCATGACTTGTCCCATTAGCTACTTGTGCTGCTGTTTTAGAAACTGTTGACAATGATATATTCACTTCATCTGTTCCAGCAGACATTTCTTCTGTAGCTACACATACCTCTTGCATTTGACTAGAAATCTTATCAATATCCTTTACAACAGAAAAGAATACTTGGTTTGCCTTCTGAGCGGCTTCTTTTCCTTCTATTGCTTTTTGTTTCCCCCTTTGCATTACATCAACTGTAGCTTTTGTATCTTGTAGAATATTTTTGATTAAATGATTTATTTCATTAGCGAACTCTTTAGATTTTTCTGCCAAATCCCTTACTTCTTCTGCAACCACTGCAAATCCTTTCCCATTTTCACCAGCACGTGCAGCTTCAATTGCAGCGTTTAATGCTAAAAGATTAGTTTGGTCTGCAATATTAGTAATTGCATCTAGGGCTTTATCAATTTGCTGCGTGCGTGTAACAAGTGTATCTATTACTATAGAGGTTTCTTCAACTACTGCATGTACACTATTCATTTGAAGGATGGATTGTTTTATTTCTTCACTGCCTGAATTTACATGTTCAGTTGTTTCAACGGACATTTCAGTAACCATTTTTGATGATTCAGCGATAGTTTGAACTCCGGTAGCAATTTCTTTTAATGATGATGAATTCTCTTGGATACTTATAAATTGTCCTTCTATTTTGGTATTTACTTCAGAAATATTTTGAACAACTTCATTTGATAGATAAGATGCTTTTTTTGTGTTTTGTAACATACCTTCTGTAGAAGAAATAACCTCGTTGGCTGTACTCTTTACATTTCCTATTAGTTGTTGTAGATTATCTAACATATTGTTAAAAGAGTGTACTATATGTCCTAATTCATTATTAGATTCATAAGAAGTGCGTATTGTTAAATTACCTTCAGATACTTTTTCCATGTCTTGTTGTAATAATATGATTGGTTGCTTGATTGCACGTTTAATAAAATAACCGATTAAAGTAACAATTATTATTGCTAAAACTGATATGCTAATAAACAATGTCATTGTATTTTTTATACTGCTGATATTAGATTTCTGTAACTGTTCTGCATTATTTTTGTTATATCTAATAAGTTCCTGGATAGATTCTATTGCCTTTTTAATATTTGGTTCAATCTCTTTTAAATAATATGTAAATAAGTCTTCATTATTGGATAAGTTTATATCTTGTATTTTTTTTATTTGTATTCTTAATTCATCAAATAATCCGTAAAAATCTTTATACAATTTTAATTCTTTGTTAGAACTAATTTTAGACTCAAATTGTTTTAATAACTTATCATTTTCTTTTCGAGCATCGTTGATCTCCGCCAGTAATTCTTTAATTCTTTTTTCATCTTTTGATATCATCATCTCCATTAAATTCATATTAACATGGAAAATATTCGCTTCTACAGATCCAATATGTTGGATTGACAATAAATTATTTTCGTACATGTTAGTTGAAGCATTCTTACTTTCTGCTAAACAAAAAAAACCTATTGTGGAAAGGGTTATACAAGCGACGATAGATATCGTTATCAATCCGTTTAATTTAGTGCCTATCTTACTATTTTTTATAAATGACAATCAAATTCACTCCATTGTTATAATAAGTTATTAAGAATTAGATTCAATAAATATAATTGTAATTCGGGTATATATTTCGAACTGTTTTTATTTTAATTCATAAGAAAAATTTTATTTTTCTTGATGTGTCTATCAAGGTTTCTTACTCGATCCGTTATAAAATTGATCTAAAGCAAGCTCCCTTCAATAGTCTTTATGCTATCAACATAAATATGGGTTTCTATATAGTAACGGAAAAAGTCTTTGTTGAAATCAACTGCTCATATATATCCAAAAAAGTTACTTTTAATATTGATGCTATAATATTATTTTCGTGTTTGCTGTTTCATTCGGAAGACATTCTATATAATAAATAAGCATATTAATAGTTTAAAGAACTATATGGATACATACCTCAAGTGTATTTTATAAATTAAACTTGAGGTATGCACATTATTAAATTAATCCATTTTTTTGTAGATTTCTGCTCAAGTGATAATATATTGGGTTTTATAGTTAAACTTTTTCAAAAAAATCCTTCTAATTTTATGTCCGTATATTCAAATAACACATTCAAAATGTTACAGTATTCTCATTAAAAAATTCCATCCTCGGTTAGCTGAATAGTAGTCTGGATCATCAGTAATTATAGAAGAGCTTTGAATTTATGAATATCTCCAATATGTCTAACTTTGCCTGCTTTTATTCATTACCTTATATTGAACTAAGGGTAATCATTCTCCAAGTTATGAGTGAAGACTCCCTCTTTGATTTTCACATCTAATAATACCGTTATATAGGCAATAGTATGCGGGAGCATAATAATAGATTAAACCGTTTCCACATAATCTAAAATTCCATGGTTTTTGTACGTCAAAGTGTTTGTAGAATTACATTTTGCATTTAAAGTTACGCTCCCATTCTCTAGGAATGGTGTACCAATTTTATCATGTACTTCGCTCGCTATCGCAATTTCATTTTTGTAACATATGTTATTGTATTAGAATATATTTTACGAATTCCCATAAAATTAACAGTTTTTCAAAATTGGTTACATCCTCTAAATCACCTTGTCTAACACAAAGTGTGATATTAATAATTATTTTGGGGCCCACTGGCAATGGACCATATAAATTTTTGGATTTAAAATCTTACACGTTCACATTAATTTCAATAGGAAGTAAGCTATTTCCCCTAGATTATTAACATAGAATTGAACTAAATACTGAGATTATTTCCCTATATTAAGAACTCAGTCCTCCCTTTGTTTCATAAATGTAAGTAGTTATTTCACTGTAAAATTTTCTATTTCTACAGTTATCGCTAAAATCCATATCCATATTTAATAATATTTTTGTTAAAATTCACCTTATATTCTTCCCCCTATCTTACACAGAATTATTTTACTAAATAACTTTTATTAATTTAGCTCATAATAGTGTCCTACTAAGAAATCATTTTGTTTTTCCTTAATGATAATCATATATATATAAGTATTTAAAAGCTAATTTTCACTAAATTAAACATAAAACACATAAAATAATTAGTTTATTAATTCACAAACATATATTATGATTATAAATATATTGCAATTTTGACATAAATACTCATATTTTCATTTGGAAACAGTACCGAGGTTTAATAATGTCACAAAAAATTAATAATAGTATGCAATGTTATTTCTTTAAATTTAAGTATTTTTATTATCTCATTCCTTTTAATTGTATTTTTGAAAACTTTTATGTTATCTATGGTTATTTTTTTGTATAGCTGAAATATCATTTTACTATTTGTGAATTCCTAAGAATAAAAATAAAGAGGTTGCCTCAGAGTAATCATTCAACTACTTTAAGACAACCTCTAACATCCATACATTATATATACTTAATTTTAGTAGATAGATCAAAAACTATAAACTTATATTTACATAAGAACCTCAAACTTTAATAAAGTGGTGAAATATTAGTTGGTACAAGCATAATATTCATAAGATCAAATTGAGTACCGGAGTTTAA
>NZ_JBPWAP010000155.1:0-5358 GCF_051776705.1 Bacillus cereus group sp. BceL291
GATGGCAGAGAGGTCACACCCGTTCCCATACCGAACACGGAAGTTAAGCTCTCTAGCGCCGATGGTAGTTGGGACCTTGTCCCTGTGAGAGTAGGACGTCGCCAAGCAACTTTAAGACGAGTCAGAATGACTCGTCTTTTTTGTATGCTTTCATACCTCTATCAATTGCATTTTTAACCCCTTCTAAATAAGAAAATCCATATTTTTTATCTGGCTCTAAGTAAGTTCCTTCCGCCCACTCGTTCCATGCGTTAATAAATAAAAACTCGCTGTTATAAAAAGAGTAAGTCCGATGAATTTGCTTGCTTAAATATATGGTGAACTTTTCAGGGGTAGAACCTACAAAGATGCTGCTATTCGCGTTTTTACGTCGTGCAGTATTATCCCAATCAACAAAAGCACCAGGAAATGTTTTTTTCTTTGGGAGCGATCGTTGTAATATATACATCCATACTTTATCGTAGTCCCAAACGTTTAATTGCATATCAGAATCATATATTACCTTATTTATGTCTGAAGAGCTATCATGGGCAATTGTATAGAAAGGTTCAAACTGAATGCTAGCATCGAATCCATTTATATTAGGTAGTGGAAAACTGTTTAATGTTTCAGCAAAGTATATACCTTTTAAACCATTTTCTCGCGCTAATGCATTCCAGTAATTAAGCATTTTTTCACAATCAGGAATATGTCCTGGACGATAAATAATGAATAGAGGTTTATCATCTATATAAATATATCTCTCATCTTGGAAAGCCTGTAATAAATAATCAAAGTGTCCTTCCAATCAGATATATCTCCGTAGTCTTGAGGCATTAATATATGTTTATCGAGACCATCCCAAGATTTTGTCCATGGTTCATTTGCCCAAGAAAGACAAAAAGGGAAGTCAGGTTCTTTCATCTTTAGTACCTCATTAAAGGGTGTTTCTAATAGTCTTTTTCCTTTAAACCAGTAATGATAATAACAAAAACCATATATACCGTATGCTTTAGCGATTTTTGCTTGCCACTTTCTTACGGAGGGGGTAGTTAAGTCGTAATAAAAATCTTGATAAGGTTCCCTAGGTTGATAATGTCCTGAAAATAAAGGTCGTGCACTTTTAGTATTTGTCCATTCAGTAAATCCTTTCCCCCACCATCGATCATTTTCTTTAATTTGATGGAATTGTGGTAAGTAAAAAGCGATTATTTTCAAGTTATATCCCCCTCGTGTTTTTCGTAGTTCAAGTGTTGGGAAGTTATTCTTGATTTGGTGAAGCAATTTTAAAATAAGAGATATGTTATCTGTTTACTGTTTTTTTTTATGGTATGTATTGGATTTTTTAAGCTTACTTAATAAGAGAGTATTAGGTAATTTGATATATATCTGAAATAGAAAGTACTTTTCGTCATGAAATTTATTACGTTGAATGAAAGGAATTAAATTTTTTGAAGGACAAAGAGGGCCTGTGGTAATCGATTTACATCATCAAAAAAGTCTTGTAGCTTTAAATATTTCTCATAATGATTTTCAATATAAGTCCTAGGTATAACGGTTTCTCCGTAAAAACTACTATTTCTAGCATCCCCTGCACCAGTAGGGCTATGAACAAATTTGCCGTTTTCATAATCCGAGATGGCGCGATGTATATCTGGAAAAGCTTGAGATAAAGTTTTATGCCATCCTGTTTGAATTAATTCAGGATGTTCTTGGAATTGTTGACAAAAATCAAGAAAATAGCGCGCTTGTGTTGTTGCGATGAAGATTCCACCAGGGCGAAGAACTCTTGAAAATTCTTTTACCCAATTTTCGGCAGTTGCTTCGGATAAATGTGAGAATACAGAATAAGCGAATATGATATCTAATGAATTGTCGCTAATAAAATCTACAGGGGGATGTGGGCTTGCTGTTTTATATATCCCTCTTCCTAGTGTTTCATTACAAAGTGTGATCATCGCAGGATCGACATCAATGCCAAGTAAATTTTGATCAGAGGCATCTTTAAATAAGAAGCGTATAATTCTTCCCCATCCGCATCCGAAGTCTAAAACTTTACTTTCTTTATTCAAGGGAACTCCTAAATTTTGGGCGTATTCTTTTATATGGCTATAAAACAAATATGCTTCGTAAAGAGCATGTTCATAAGAAGCACCTACAAATTGTTTTTGAATTTCTTCAGGAGGAAACATAGGTACGGGAACCCCATTTATCGTTGTTTGTGAACAACTTTGTATAAATAAATTTAGAAGTTCGGCATCAGATAGTGAATTAACAAGATGATCAAAATCACTTCCTAACTTAAAGTTATTCATTTGTTAAACCTCCGAATTATATAGTGATTAAACTTTATTTTCTTGCTTTTTACTAATGAAAACATGTAAAAATTCAGCATCTAACCCTAGTGATCTATCCTTTTGTAAAAAAACAATTGTATACATGTTTGCATGTGTATAAATATATTCAATCATATCCTGCCCCCAATCGAACGTTACTAAAGATCCATTCTCATCAATAGGGTTTCCATGATAAATGGGCTCTTCAATATATTCAATCACCTCTTTATTCATTCTTGCTCTTTGCACAGTTTTTGTGAGTGTATGATACCAAGGGACAGTAAATACATGAGCACCGCCAGGTTTTAATACTCGTTCTATTTCTTTAAAGGCTTTGTTTGGCGTCATTACATGCTCAAAAACGTCTTGAGTAATGAATAAATCAAAAGATTCATTTTCAAAAGTCATGTCTTCTAAGTTCTCACATCTAATACCTTGAAAGTATTGGCCAAGAGGATAATTTCTAAAGTATTGAGAATAAGTATAGTTTTTACAGTTTTTTAATAGTAGCTGAGTCGTAATTCCTCCAGGAGAGGATTCGTGAATATTATAGGAATCCCATTTTGGAAAAAATGTATGTAAAGCATGGATTAAAGCTCGCTGCCTTGGTATAGAGTTACATGTAGAACATAAATAATGATCTCTAAGCCAATCATTATGCTCTATAAATGTAGCTTTCTTTTCGCAAATAACGCAGTACCCATTATTGTGTTTCAAATTGATTTCCACACGATATCCCTCCTATGTTAATAAATGCAATCTATGTATGGAAAGTATGATACACGTCAACAATCGGCGAAATTAAAGGAAATGGGTGAAAGTTAGGTATCTCTTAAAATTACGATTAGGAGAAGGGAATAATTAGTTGGAGAGAACTCCCACTCGAATTAAAGTTTCACTTTATGCTATGCGATGTATCAGCTTTTATTCGTGGAAAAATGTATAGACTTAAAATATCCCTTTCGTGTATGGGTACATTTCAAAATCCTGTGCGTATATTTCTGTAACTAAATCCATAGTTTCTTTATCATAAAAGCTTTCGTATGTTGGAAATCGGGGAAAGCCTGGATCTGTAATGCTAAGTTCTGCATAGCTTCCTGCATAAATCATCTTGTGAGCGCGATGATGATCTGAATTTGTAAGAAGTGCTAAAGGGGATTTCATCAAATCGTACATGTGTTCCATCTTGGTGATTTGTGTATTAAAATCTTCTAAAGGAATATAGCATTGAATGAAATTTTCTTCACCAGGGACGTATTGTTGACTAAAATGTATATCTAATGATAGGGAATTGGAACCGAATGCCTGAACGTAATATAAAAATTGTTTAAATGATATTCCTTGATTACTATATTTATCATTATAAAAATAATGACGGATGCTCTCCCATTGTGGGCTAGCATATGGATTGTCAGCAAGTAATAAAAATGAGCTGACAGCTCTTGTATAAGGATTTCGTACAAGTTTACAAACATTTTTTTTAGCCTCTAGAAGACTATTTTGTAATTGTTGAATGTAATTTGTACTGTTTTTATACACCCAGAACTCATAGTAATGAATAAAGTCATTGTATTTCTTTGCTTCAGTAAATAATCCAATTTGAAAAAAGAACCAATTAGCTAATGAGGTGCATCCGCTTCTATGACTCCAAAATAGTATAAGGGGAAAGTCTTTATGGTAATGCGGAATTCGATCTTTATGTAGGATTACATGATTTAAAAGTTCTTGATTTATATTTTTCATGAGTTTAGCGCTCCTTTTTTGAGAACTTTGTGTATGTAGAAGCTTTTTTATGGGGTAAACAAGTGAGGATTGTTTATTAAATATATTCATGGGGATGAGTAAATATTATGAGTGTTTTTGCAGTCAACCTGAATAAGGAAGCTATTCTAAAATGAAAATAGAAAATAAAGATAATGAAAATTTATAACAAACATACAATGATAAGAGGATGAATAATCAAAATGATCCAGTTTATTTGTGTATATTTTTAAGTTTGACGATAGGAAAAATTTATTACTAGAGAGATGATATTATGAGGAAGAATAATTATTTAATAGTAGGTGGAAATAGTTTCATTGGTATCAACCTCGCATTGGGTTTATTGAAACAGGGGCAAAATGTAAAAGTATTTTCCAGACATATAAATAATTTTCCTCAAAATATTATAAGTGAAGTTGAATTTATTAAAGGTGATTTAGAAAATGTTGAGGATATATATAAGGCTTTAGTGAATATAGATATTATTATTTATTTAGCTGCGACGTCTAACGTAGCAACTTCAATTGAAGATGTTTTCGGTGATATTAATAGCAGTCTATTTTTTCTTAATTTCATGGAAAGTGTTAAAGATTTTCGTATTAAAAAAATTATATTGGCTTCTTCGGGAGGCACAGTTTATGGTGAACCTGAATATTTGCCTATTGATGAGAAACATCCATTAAGACCACTTTCCCCGTATGGAATAACAAAAGTTTCGCTGGAGAATTATTTGTATTTTTATAAGAGAAAATATGGAATAGATTATGTTGTATGTAGATATTCTAATCCGTATGGAAAATACCAAAACCCCTTAAAAAAAGTAGGGGCCATAAATTGTTTTTTGTACCAGCATCTCAGTAATGAAAGGATTCATATATATGGGAATCCGGAGGAGATTATTAGAGATTATATTTATATCGATGATTTAGTTGAAATTACTATACAACTAGCACAATTAAATCAATTGAAATCTTGCGTATACAACATAGGGAGTGGCAAAGGTCTTTCTTTAAAACGAATTATAGTGGAATTAGAGAAAATAACAGAAAGAAAAGTGGATTTTATCTGTTATAAACAAAAATAAGAGAACGTTCAAAAAATCATTTTAAATATTGATAAGATAAAACAAGAATTGAATTGGGAACCTAAAATAGATTTTAAACATGGGATTAGATGTAAATGTCAAGATAAACATGTACATTTTCGCTTGTTTAAGCATGTACAAAATCAATCATTTTCTTTGCTAAAATGATCTTTAATTCGATAGGATTGTCCTACAATA
>NZ_JBPWAP010000156.1:0-5335 GCF_051776705.1 Bacillus cereus group sp. BceL291
TGGGCATACATTCTGACTTTGGTTATACGTATCAACTAAATCTTGTGGGCATACATTCTGACTTTGATTATACGTATCAACTAAATCTTGTGGGCATACATTCTGACTTTGGTTATACGTATCAACTAAATCTTGTGGGCATACATTCTGACTTTGATTATACGTATCAACTAAATCTTGTGGGCATACATTCTGACTTTGATTATACGTATCAACTAAATCTTGTGGGCATACATTCTGACTTTGATTATACGTATTATTCGTGTTTATTATTTCTACACTGATAGATTCTAAATTTGTATATATTTTATTTCCTTTATCGTTTCTCCAAAATAAGAATGATTGGTTTTCAATTTTAAAGAGGCATATATATTTTCCTTGTCCTTTAAAATCCCCATAAGAATATATATTAATTAATTCATCTTCACATACATTAGGAAAATGATATTTTAGCATAAAATCTTTTCCTCCTATTAACTATTTTTATCGTGCATAGTTAAATCCTTTGGATACTATTGAATTATTAAGATAACTAGCTAACATCTATACCTATAGTTTTTCACTTTCAATCCTGATAAAGACACTATAGTGTATATTTAAATTTTTTATAAACCTTCGGTTCTTACTCATACACAAAACAAAAAAAACCAGATATTTGAGCAGATTGGGGATTTTCTTTCATCAATTTGATTTGTAACTCACGTACTTGAATATGATCACCATCAATGACATAATGTGGTAATTGCTGCACACTATATTTTAAAATATGGTCCACATATACCGTATCTTGAAAACTTAAGGAAATAGATGGATTTCTGTCCACCGTTGTATACATGTTTTCACACACAATGGGTTCAATAGAAAAATTCCCGATAAAAGAAAGGACTCCCTTAATCTTTAATACTTGTAAGTCAATTTCTACTTGTCCACATTCATCAATCTCAATACGTTTTTTACACGTATCTTTCGTCATAGACAAATGACTTACATCGTAAACAAGTTTCAAATCATTCGGCTTTTCAATTTGAAAACCTGATGGAAGGGAAACGATACACTGAAAAGGTATATGGTGTTTATGTTTAGTTATCCCATTCGGAACATCTCTACCTTCTTGCGATTCATGCATGGTATTCACCCCCTTCTACTTTCATTTATGGGTTTCAAGTACCTCTAAAACCGCTCTGCACATTCTATGTGGGGAGTAAACGGTATATGCCAATTATTCATCACAATATTTTCACGCCTCCCATGTTACATTTTGATGACTGTACGTTGAAATATACATATCATATACGAAGCGTACTTTTTACGAGTCACGTTATCCGTATGCATATCGTCCATTCTTCATCTGCCTACTTTTCTAGGAGAATCATGACACCTTAAACAGGGTAATAACTCTTTCATTGCTCTAAGAATCAACATCATATTTCTTGAATTTTTTTAAGGGATCCATTCACCGCTTTCTTAACTACTTCTGTCCTCCTCCTCATAGATTAACAGGTGTAATTAGAGAATCCATTTATTAAAGGCAACAATTGTTTAATTCATTTTCACACAGGTTGCCCCCTATTCCATTGATGAAATTGAATTCAATCACCTGTTAACTCTTTTCCTGCGGCTTTGAGTAAAGTATATCTCTAATCCAAAAAGAAAAAGCATAGATATCTTCCTCTATAGAGGAAGATATCTATGCTTTTTTATAAATGAAAAGTGCTACAAATATCATAAATATTCAAGATAATCGCATAGAAATGCGTTATTTTAAATTTTTTGTTCTATATGTATACTATGGTTGTATCTTTTTATGAGGAATAAGGGATATTATTGAGAGATACCATTGGTATTGCAGGAATTATTTTGGTTACTAATATGATTACAAGTATAAAAACGATTAGAGATGTGTAGAAAACAGGTAGATACAATACAAAAAAGAATTTCCCTGCACGTTTTATGAGTAAAAGAATTTACTCTTTATGGTTAATTTTGAATTAACGTTCGAAATGAACGTATTTTTGTTGACTGCTATATTTTTTATTCACCTCATTTAGGAACAGTAAATTTAATATATTTTAAACTAATTAGAGTTATATCAAAAAAAACTTAAACATTTATTTCGTTTGATTTCAGACCTATAATGACTTTTGTTTATAATTCACTAAAATAATTAAATCTTATGCACTATCTTCACCAATATTATGTACAATTGAAAAATATAGATGTGCTTGATTATTTTTAATCTCAATTGTACGCATATTTTATATTTGTTGAAAATGAGTAGAAAACTTGATTTGTTATAATAGCAATCACTATAAAGGAGTATTTTTGCTATTCGCTCCTGAACTAATTAATGAACGATTATTCTTAAAAGCTATGGATTTCACATAAATATTATATTTTTTACTTGAATTTGATTTAGCAATTACATAAGGGTTGTGAAAAATTGGTTTATATGTAGTTGAGACATATTGTTAGTCGCTCTAAAATCTTATAGCATACTGTTTTCTGTATTCAAAGCATTTTGCATTGAATGCATACCTCAGATTACTGGTTTATTTCTCATGTTTATATAATCTACATTTGCCTAGGGATTTGCACCATATTTTAAAATAGAAAAGCTTTAGCCCAATGTACTCAACGTTTTTTAGTTTGATAAAAAAATACTAATAATCTATATAAGGTAAACTTATCATTAATATATATATATATATTAATGATAGTTCAACAAGAGGAGTCAAATAATTTTGTGAATTTAAAAGTTATAAGAGAGAAAACTTCAACTATTTGAAATAGAATGATCGGAAGTATGAGTGACATATTTTAAAGGCAAATAGTAAGAAAATAGAATGAAAGTGTTCGTTGATTACTAGCTTAACGGATTACAATTAAATGGAACAAATCTTTGTTAAATCAGCAAGTTGTTAATTGTTTATCATCTGCACGAACTTTAAAAAGAAAAAGAACTATACAAGTTTAAAATATAAATAAAGCCACAATCTGTATTTGGATTATTTAAAATATATGATCTGTACGATGGGTTCCAAACTAATACAATGCGAGCTGTAAAAAATCTGTTACAACCCGCATTTTGTTTGTAAAAAGACAATCATCTCGAAAACAAACGACTTATTATTTTTGATGTCTTTTTTTATATTTATGTCTTAGTTATATAAAATATAATTAATTTCGTTCTTTGAAGAAATCCCTAAAGAGTATCTCAAAAAGGCTCTAATAAACTTGTTGGAATCTTTTTATTTTTTGTTTGCAAAATGCTCTTTTAAATTCTTAATCCATATAGATTGATGTAAATTAGTATTAGGAATCCAATTCCCTGATTCATGAGAACCTACAAATTCTCTATAGATGGGATGCCAAATAACAAGATAGACTTCATTTCCATATTGTACTTCATCAAATTGACGTAAAGGTTTTCCAAATTGGTCGGATTGGCCAATAGAAATCGCTCCTTGGTCTAGCATCTCTTTAAATTGCTTCAAACACATCATCCTTTATAATATTATTTTTATGTATATTTTTTAAGTATGTTGATATTCTTCTATAGAAATTTTAAAACAAAAAGAGAAAATCATCTAAAAGAGCATATTAAATAATTAATTCTATTAACAATTTTTTAAAGAATTATCCTATATAATTTTTGTGAAAGAAATAAGCATACGATATCCAATTCTTACAAGGGTAAATTAAATTGATATTTAAGCATAGAAGGAAACTTACTAGTTATTTTCAATCATTTAAGCAACTTCATTTTTGGGCACAATGTTAATGTATTGTACACATTATAAATGATAATAAGGTCTGGATTCATTGTATACCATGTTTTTTAAGTCTACTAAATTCCCCCATTATTTATCTTCTTTTTTATTGTGTTTTCTTTTTCCACCTAAAGTTTCAACTGCATTGATTAAAGGTTGTGGAAGCGGAATACCTATACGCCCAGCATTTTCTGAGATAGACAATAACTCATTTCCCACGAAGAAAAAGATTGTGGCTTCTCGAATGGCGCTATTACTTCCAAATATCATATCTAATTGAGTTGCAACGCCTACTAGAAGAAATAACACGACCTTTTTAGCAATACCTTTAAAGCCAATTTTGCTTTTTAATTTTCCATTATAACCTGCAGCAATCATTCCCGTAATGTAGTCAACTGAGACCATAGTTACTAAGATTTTTAATAATACATCCCATGCACCGAAAAAGTAACCGCAAAAACCACCAAAGGTGGCTAGAAATGTTTTCACTAATACAGCTTCATTCTCTAACATTCTCTACACTCCCTTCTACTATATTATTAATACTCAATGTATACTCTCATGCATGTATAAAGGACATAATCTGTATCCACTATTCTATAAATTTTTAAGATGCCAGAAATCCACTTTTTTTATGCCTATCTTTTCTCTTCCTACTCAGGCTCATGCACAACTATAGTTTAGACTACATCTATAAATAAAAGGATATATCTCTTTTCATATATGCATGAAAAATTATGTTTACAAATAATGGACCTATTTTTAATGTTTTTTAATGATATATCTCACCTTCATTAATTCCGCTATAAGCCCACTATTCTTGTACTCCATAGACTTAGTTAGAATTAGTGAGTAAAGTAAGATTCCAACTAAATTATTGTGAATTTATATTTTTATATACCCAAAATCCAATGCTTTTTTACGTATTTTTAGGAGTTTATTAAAATTTATCATATTGTGTACATGTTTATGTGTAGAAAAATATACTTATTGAAAAATGAAATTCTATTACTAACAAGTTAAGATAGATAAATTTAAAAGAATTAAAGATTGTGGTATTTTAAATGAAATAAATTATTAAAAAGCATTATATTGTATTGAAAATATAAACAAAAAAATCACTATTTTGGATGCTTCTCTTAAGCACCCCTTTCATCATATAAATAACTAATATGCCATCCTAAAAAATCACTCTTATTTTGTATAGAGGTTATTTTTTTCGTTTGTTTTTAAAATCCTCATTCTAATTCAGCTATAAAAGAGGAAAAAGTATATCTTTTGAAAAATATATACTTAAACTTATCCGAAGGAGTGTGATGGTTTTTGAAGCAGTTTAATGAGATTTTAGAAAAAGGAGCAATACCCACCGGACAATCCAATATAGTAGGAAAAGCGTTATGTCAATTTGATGAAATATAATATAAAAATGAGACTTACTTAATTGTTTGGTATCCCCCCATCCCTATCAAGCTAATAGTTTTAATTACCCCATAACGAAATTTTTAGCATCGTTAACTATTGATAATGATAGGTTATGTTAATAAAAATTGTATGGGTGATATATC
>NZ_JBPWAP010000157.1:0-5334 GCF_051776705.1 Bacillus cereus group sp. BceL291
TTGAATTGAAAGATTCATAAAAAATGTCATCCTTTCTAGCTAGCTTTTTAGAAAGAATAACGTTTTTTGACACTTGGGGGTAGTGCAAATTCTTAAGTTGATGGGCATGTGGTTCTACCCCTAATAGAAGTATTAGTAGATCCTTGTGTTGAGATATTTAACGTTCCTCCTATTGTTCGGAATTCTAGTTTATGTCCTCCCCACATATTCATATACTGAGTGTTACTCCATCGACTTAATAAGCTGTAAATTGTAACTTGTTCTAGAAAATCGAGTAGATGCGGGTTTCGAACAACAGCAGCCTCTATGGCAGAGAACGAAGGTGCATTATTATTATACCAAGTCGTACTTGTAAAACTTGGATGCGGATGTACTGTCCCAATTGCGTCTGTATATACTTCTCTTGTAAGTTGGGCTGTAGTTTTAATTGGATACATTTGTGTATCATAGCTTGGAAATAGTGCCACTAAATCTAGTACCATTAAAGTCATGTCTCTACGGAATTGATTATATCGTACCCAACTTTCGGCATTTGTACCCCTCAAGTTATTTAGACCTGTGCTATACCATTTCACACAATGGTCGGAATAATCTCCTGCTCGTTCGACTTGACGGTTATAAAATGTTGAAATTTCTGAAGATGATAATCCCCACTCTTTTCCAAAAATAGATGCATCTCTTAATAGCAACAAATGTAAATTTGCAGCTTGGGCATATATCGGTAATAATGGTACCTCCTCTCCAGACACTGCAAAAGAAGGTAGTTTCTGAACGAACATCAATTCTAATGCGATATATTGGCTCTTGACAACACTCCTAGCCCTTGTGTTATTACGATTTCCAACCCAACTTTCAAGCGAATCATGGTAGACAGCTAAGGCATCTCCTAATCCTTTCAAGTCTGTAAGTGCTTTATTTCTTGCATAAGTTGATATTTTTTGATTAATAATCTCTTCTACATGTTCCATAAAGATTTCCCATTGATTTTTCCCCTTAGGCCATAGCTCACCTAAGATAAAACTATAAAGACTAGCTACTTGTCCTGCAAAAGGAACGCCTAGGGTACCAAGTATTTTACCCGCAATACCAATACCTGTTTGAATTGTTGATGCACTAACAAACGGCTCTACATTTTCATACTCAGACATTTTCAAACAATCTTCATGATTAATGTTTTGTAATTCTATATCTGTTTCATTTTTTAGTGAATCCGTAGAGATTTTATCTACTTTCGCATTGCTAGAAAAACTTTGATGCTTATCTTGATTCTTTAGTTTCATATTAATCCCTCCACTTATACTATTATTTAATTTTCAGATATAATTTTATTCATACAAAATTATACTTAGCTGTAATGTCAAATAAAGCATTTTCAATTTATACATATATTTCATAATTAATTATATAATATATGTGGAATTTACTAATAAATATTATTCCTTAATAACTTTCTAACGTCTTTAAACCTTCTTTAAAAATGAACTGAAATAACTTCAAACACCTATAAATACTCTTATTAGTGCTTTATTTTCGATTACAAGTAAAGCATATACCAAATAAAAAAAGAAAAAGCAGAGATATTTTCATCGATAGGTGAAAATATCTCTGCTTGATTAAGTTGCTCTATACATATGTATTACTAGAAAATAACATAGTAAAACGGACATCACTCCGTTTCAATGGAGGTGATGTCCGTTTTTCATTACAACAAATTACTTATCTATTTGTAATGCTGCTCTTGGACAATTGATTTGAAAACGATATTTAAACCTGAGTTTGCATGAGACTATTCCTCCATAAGGAGTAATTCCACGCTGTCCACGATAAATGTTCCTTCCGTTTCTCCAATCTCAATCCATACCTTATCGGTTTCTGGGAAGTATTCTAATTCTTTTGTCACATAACCAACTGGTAGTGGCGTGTAATCCCTATACCCTCTGTTAAATTCACAAGGATTCTCTCTTCGTCCATCTGTATACGATTTTTCTTCATAGACTGACGCATAATCAGCTGGTACGGAAGGAGCTTCGTTATATCCTCGATTACGAGAAGTGTACGCACCTCCGTATTCTTCTTGATTTACAGTATAATCATTACACGTTACCGTGTTATTTGGATAGATTTCCTCTTCTACGCAGTTGCTAAACTTCAGTTCGTCTGTATTGTTCTCGATCTCATGAATGGTTACGCAACCTTCTCCATATCCCTCCTTGTACGCTGTGACACGAAGGATATAGCCACGACCCGGACAGACACGAACTTCTTGTGACACTTCTGCTTCCCATTCCGGAACAACAAGGACCGAACGTTGGTTGTTTTGTTCTTCTACATCTACATGCCCTTTCACGTTCCAGCAGGATAAGCCATTATTAAAATCACCATTTTTAATGACATTTCTCGCATCATATAGGGAGAATGCAGTGAAAATACGCCCTTCTAATTCTTCAAAAATAGCCGCATTGACACCCGGAATCACAGACAGCTCAGGCAGATAAGCTTCTCGAATGCTATGAACACGTTTATCTGCCGCATGAATCATGGCAATATTCGTATCCGCTTGTAATTGATCATATTGAGAGTTTACAAATAAAGCATCTACAGATTCTTTTGCCTCTTTATAAACGATATTTGTTTCCCATTCCAATTTTTCACGTTTGTCTCTCCATTTTTTCTCCGCTCTTTTCACACGAGCTAGCGCTTCTCCTACTAATGGTTTCTCTTCGAGAAACTCTAGATTCCCTAGTCTTGCGTGCCCATCTTGCGTCTTAATCTTAAAGATCACCCATACACCTAGGTCCTCATTTAAGTCTGTACATCCTACATCAATGTCTAAGGAGAAATGATGCGAATGATGGGCACACTTTTCTCCATCCCTACACGAACAATCTAAGTCAGGATTCCATTCAAGGTGTGGCGCGCATCGATTCGGCTCTCCACACTTTCCGATTGGACTTTGGGCTGAAAGCGGCCATAAGGAACCCGTACCTGGCACATTTACTGTTTCATGTTTTGCATTGTAGCGAATTAAATAGATTTCTAAGTCTTGACTATCTTCGATATACCCTCTTAATTGATAACGGGTATAGGCTTTTAATTTCGACTCATCTATTTTTTGATATAAATACGTTGGATAGCACTCATCAAAGGTACCCAATAGCGTAACGTAATTCTCTTTGAATACGTCATCGCCTCCTTGGATGGTAATATCCGTACTTCCTCTCCAGCCACGGTCTAGTTGTCTATTGATCCCTCTGAAGTTTGGATCTTGAAGTAAATTCCGCTCATCACTAAGTCGCTTCGCATGTTTGACTTTCTCGGACAATTCTTGTTTTTCATCCAGACAAAATTCATCTGATAAACACTCAACTAAATTGGATACTTGATCAATATGATAATCCGTCACATCTGTTTTTAACCCGATTTGATTGGAAGAAGTAAACAGCTCATTCACCGCCTTTTGTGCTCTTTCTAAATCATATTCTGCCTCAAAGGTTACTTCTGCCGGAACAAATTCAATTCGATCTATATAAACTTCATTGCCTGAATTGAAGACATGAGCACTTAACGTAAATACACTTGATCCATTTGAAAAGTTAAACGGAGTAGTAAAACCTACAGTCCTAAAGCTTCCGGACTGTAAATTACTCCCACTACTCATAGTTGCTGAAAAATTACCCTGATTAATAGGTCTTCCGTCAATTGATGTATGGAATTGTAAATTTGTAGTAGAAGCGTAGCGAATTCTTACCCGATATCTTTGTGATAATGGTGCAGTAATATTTACTCTTAAGGTTGAAATCTGGCCAGGTGAAGTTCTTCGAAGAATATCTCCTCCTGTAAATCCTGGTCCTTTAACGACAGAAGTTCCAGAGCCAAGATTAGTAGATTTTGTTAAAGGTATTTGTGTAATTTGTGATGAAGGAATTATATTATTAAATTCAGCACTGCGATGCTGCCAAGAAAACGTTGGAGCTCTCAAGGTGTAAACTGCTCCAGCTGCTTGGCTCAGCATTGTAACATGACTCAATCGATGGCTAAATCCCGCACGAGGTGGTACACTATTATCCTGTGGCGGTATTACATCTAGTGAATCGACTGTACCCCTTTGTCTATATATAGTGGAAGGCAAGTTGGTCGTTAGGGAGGCAAAAGAAAACTCCGTTCCATCAAGGACAAACAGTTCCTGATTATTTGGGCCTGAACCAAGTATAATTCTTCTATATAAAGGTGAAGATAATGTTCTAAAAATCCCCAAACCAGTTAATGAGACAAGTACGGGTGGAGCTGCATTCCCCGCATTCCCAAATAAAGGGAATGCGAATTCTGGTCCTGAAAACCCTACAGGAGAAGCTGTTATTTGATGCCCTGACCAATAATTAAAGCCTCTATGCACATCAGTATAAATGGTTATACTATTAAGGATATCCATAAGATGTGGTTGCCTAATATTCTGTTCTATTCTCTGAGCCATTCCACGAAAACTACCATCAAAATTTTCTAATACTGGGTTCGTATAAATTTCTCTTGTTAATTGGGAAACTGTTCGAATTGGATACCTTCGACTATCATAATTTGAGAATAGAGCAACGATATCTAATACAGTAAGTGTTAGCTCTCTTCTAAATTGATTATACCTTACCCAATCTCTAGAATCCGGTCCCCATACACGCTCTAATCCCGTATTGTACCAGCGCACAGCATAATCTGTATAGTTGCCAATAAGCCTAGTTAAATCATTATAACGACTATTGATAGTCGCGGCATCAAATCCCCACCTTTGTCCAAACACTGAAACATCTCTCAAAACTGATAAATGTAAATTTGCAGCTTGAACATATACTGATAAAAGAGGAACTTGATAATTTTGAACTGCAAAAAGAGGAATAGCGGTTGTAAGGGCACTGTTCATGTCATTGAATTGAATACGCATCTCTTCTCTTAATGCTGGATTAGTAGGATCTGCTTCCCACTCTCTAAAAGATTCTGCGTAAATTTGATAAAGATTGCTTAGTCCTTCTAATCTAGAAATGGCTTGGTTCCTAGCGAATTCTTCTATTCTTTGGTTAATTAACTGTTCAATTTGTACAAGAAATGCGTCCCATTGAGAGGGACCAAAAATTCCCCATATTATATCAACTAGTCCTAACACAAATCCAGCACCGGGAACAAATTCACTCAAAAGAAATTGCGTTAGCGACAAGGAAATATCGATTGGGGTGTAACCACATGCCCATCAACTTAAGGATAGAAACTCTACGGTTTTCCATTAATTGAAATGAACAAACTTTTAAACAGTATAATCCTCTTAAAAATGAGCATACGAAATAAACCCTA
>NZ_JBPWAP010000158.1:0-5261 GCF_051776705.1 Bacillus cereus group sp. BceL291
TACAAAATATTCTACCATATAAATAAGAACATGTATTCTCCTATTCTTCTGAAAAATATTGAGAAAGTTTTTATAACCGTAATCACTAGTTACAATTATACATTTCATTTGAGATGTGGTTGCGAACTGTCTTTTCACTTATAAAAAGTTCACCTGCAATTTCCTTCGTTGTTTTATCTTGAACCAGCAATTCAAATACTTCTCTCTCTCTCTTTGTGAGTAAAGGTTTAGATTGATACGCTTTTTCCTTCAACTGGTATAACCCTCCTTGCTTAAGCCAGAGCTGTGTATGTGTAAGTTGGGTGTTTATTTAGTCAAGATATTGTATGAACGAAATGTGCAGGTGGTGAATGAAAATGGGCTTTATTTCCTATGTTATTTTAGACTTTTATACAGTGCGTACACTCTTTTTATCCACTTACTTTCCAACGCGCCATATTTGTTCTAGCAATATACTTACAACCGTACCTACAAATAAACCATTACCGAATATATATTGCATAATAGACGGCAAGGATTGGAGTGCTCCAGACGGTAAAAACATAACGCCGCTGCCAAATAATACTGCAACGCCTAAAATCGTTACATTCCTTTCACTCATCGGCACTTGTTTTATATTATTAAATCCAATTCCAATTAACTGTACGAACGAAGCCATTAAAACAGCCGATGCAACAGCTGATGGTAAAGATGCTAAGTAACGAATAATACTTGGAAAAAGAGACATTACGACTAGTAACGCACATGCCATTAAGAACGATCGTATATACTTTTGTTTTGTTAAACGTATAAATCCTGCCGTTGCTGGTAACGGAACGACACCTACAGTTGAAAATACAGAAGAGATGAGATGCGAAATCCCCCCAACCCATGTTCCATCTTTCAACTGTTTTTGTTCAATAGTCGCTTTATGAATAGTTGCTTGATTAATTGCTATAATAGCTGCCACCGTATTCGAAACTAAAATACATACCATAACGAAACTTGATACAGCCATACCTGTATTCCATTTTGGAAGTCCCCAAGCAAATATATGTGGAAGTTGCACAAAATGAGTTACTTGAGATGGGATTGTCACTTTTCCTGCAATGAGAAAAATAATCCACCCACTAATTAATCCTATTAAAACTGCATAACTTTTGACAAAGCCTTTTCCAAAATTAGATAGTATAATAACGAACAGAAATATACTAAACGCGATCATTGCTGTAAATCCGTCGATTTGAGAAATAGTAGCTGTAATTCCTAACATTCCTTTTAAAAATACACCACTTAATTGTAAACATAATAAAAGTAAAAACGTCCCTGTCACAAGCGGCGTAAATAAAAATAAAATACGTCCTATAAAACCAGTTACTCCTAATCCTATTAAAATAACACCGGAGATTATCATTCCTAATTCTAAAATTTGCAGTGTACTATGTAATTGATCTTGTCCGGCCGTTGCATAAGCAAGTACGGTAAATACACCAACCCAAGATCCAGCCGGCCCATCCGCAATTGGCAGTCTATGCCCAAGCCACCCTTGTAAAAAAGAAGATATACCAACTACAAAAAACGTACGCTGCATTAAATAAAATATTTCTTCCGTCGTAAGATGAAATAATCCGCCAACGACAATTGGTAGTGCGATTGAATTTGCTAATAAAAATATAAACCATTGCAAAGTTCCCATAATATGATTTTGGTTATGTTGATTGTCCAATTTTTTCATCCCTTCTAGCTTTCCTATAAAAATATATTGTAAGAATAAAAAAGAAGAGTTCTATACTCACCATTAGAACCCTCCTCAAAATATTTAAACGATTCTTCTACACAAGATTATTTAATTCCACCTCATTTAAACTTCCAACAACAATATTTCCTTTATACACGACTAAACGTTTTTCTGTTTGACGCGCTACTGCTTCAGCAGCGCATGTCGCATTCGTCAAAACAAAGCTCGCTTCATCCCCTACATTCGGCCATACTCGCTTCCCTTCATTATTTAACGTTTCTTTTCCTCCTGTAATAAAGCGGAGTGCTTTTCCTAAAGACCTTTCGTCACTCCACCCAAAACGCTCTGCTAATCGATTCGCCTTTTGGAGCATATCACCTGTTCCAAACGGTGACCAATGATCTGTAATGCTATCATTGCCTAATGCAACCTTAACACCTTTTTTATCTAATAACGGAATTGGGATTACTTGTTTACCAATTGGCACTGTTGAAGTAATATCAATATTTACATTTGCGAGTCTTTCTGCCACTTCTTCAGCCTCTTTATCAGTAACACCACCAAGTCCAAGTGCATGACTAATCGTTACACGGCCTTGCCATCCTGCTTCTTCTGTTAAACTTGCCAATCTCTTCATCGTAAACGTTCCAAGATTATTCGCATCGTGCAAATGAATATCAACATCCGCATTAAATTCTACTGCGATATCCATAATTGTATGTAATGACTTTTCAATGTCATTATCCACTGTAGCTGGATCTACTCCTCCGACTAGATGAGCACCCATACGCATCGCATCTTTCACGAGTTGTACAGAATTACTGCGCAATAATCCATGTTGCGGAAACGCAACAATTCTACTAGATACTCGATTTTTATATGTTTCTAATGCTGCTAACGTCGCCTCCAAATTACCAAGCCCAATAATCGGATCAACATTACAATGCGTTCTAATATTCGTTGCACCATTTTGCAGTAGTAACTCCAGCATATTTTCCGCTCTATTTTTGGCAGTCGCTAATTGCTTTGGTAAAATTTTTTCTTCTTCATTAAAACGTGTAAAAATACTTTCTGCTGGCATACAAGCTTTCCATGGGCCACTATAATATGTTTTATCAATGTGAATGTGCATCTCTTTGAAAGCTGGCAACATTAATAATTGCTTAGCATCAAAAGTTACTATATCTTCCTCTTGAACAATCCCTTTTATAATTTTTTTAATCCGACCATCTTCAATAAGTAAACTACATAATTCTGTTTCTGTTTTTGAAATTCTCTCTTCTTCATATGTATACCCTGATTCAATCATTACGTTATTCAACCAATATGCTGTCATCTCTATTTCCCCACCCTTTATTAAAAATCACCTCATAACTACAAGTTTAATATCCACCGAAAATTAAGACAATTAATACAATCGCTTCTCACAAAAAAATGTAATACAACCCCATGGTCTTCTCATAAATTTCCATATAGAATAAAAGTATGCAGTTTGATATAAAAAGGAGTTGATTGGAATATGTCAAAAAAGTTATGTAAATCCGAAACTGATAAAATGCTATTTGGTATATGTGGTGGTTTAGGAGAATATTTTGATATTAGCTCTACTCTTATTCGTATCATTTGGGTTATTGCTGTTTTATGTTTTGGGACAGGATTTTTAGTTTATTTCATTTGTTTATTACTTATGCCACGTTCGTACTAACGGCATCATTTCACATACTTAAAAAGAGCAAATCACCTATAGAATCCTATAGGTGATTTTTTCATGAAGAATATTTCATCGTTAAATGTAATACTGCCACTTCTTCTTCTTCATTTTTATAAATATGCTTCTTATTCGCTTCAAATTGAATGGAATCAAACTCATTTAATTCGTATACATCATTCTCCACTTGAATAGACACTTTCCCTTTCATTACCGTTACAAGCTCAATCGCACCTTCATGATGAGCTTCTGGTTCATATATACTATTTGATCGTAAACAAGCACGGTGCATTTCCATCCCTGTTTCTTTCGTATAACGGAACATCGTTTCTAAATGCCACGCTTGCCCTTCATCTACTGCAAATCCTTCTCCACAGCGCGCAACAGCTACTGGTTCTCCAACAACCATTAATCTGGATAAAGGAATTGATAACCCTTTCGTTATTTTCCAAATGACAGCTAGCGTCGGATTTGTTTCCCCTCTTTCAATCTTTCCTAATGTTAATTTACTAACTCCTGTTTTATGAGCTAATTCTTCTAAACTTAATTTCTGTTCATTTCGAATTTGTCTCAATAACTGTCCAACTTGTTGAATGACTTCTTTCGTTTGCATATCTTCATTTTCTTTCATATATAAAACCACCTTAAAGTATAAAATAGTTTACTTTAATTTAATTAAAGTATATCATACTATACATAATTATTTATTTTCGAAAGGAGTGCTATATTTCATGCGCGCAATTTTATTAGGCCTTTTATCATCGGCCTTTTTTTCTGCAACCTTTATTATTAATAGAGCAATGAATGTATCTGGAACGAGCTGGGCTTGGACAGCTTCCTTCCGTTTTTTATTTGCTCTTCCTATTTTATTCCTTATCGTTTTATTTCGCAAAAACTTTAGGGGATTATGGGAAGAGTTAAAAAAACATCCATTGGCATGGATCGGATGGGGTTCTGTTGCCGGGATTGGTTTTTATTCTTTATTAAGTTTCGCAGCTGTCTTTTCTCCAGCTTGGCTCGTTGCTGGAACTTGGCAAGTTACGATTTTAGCTGGTTTACTACTATCACCACTATTTTTCGTGAAAATAGAAACAAAATCAGGTACGAAACTTGTACGTGGAAAAATTCCACTTCGTAGCTTATATGTTGCATTATTTATTTTACTTGGTGTAATTTGTATGCAAGCAACTGCCGCAGGCCATATTACAATGACTCAGTTCATTTCAGGTTTTTTACCTGTCGTATTAGCCGCTTTCTTATATCCGTTCGGTAACCGAAAAATGATGGAGCTTGTTGGTGGACGCCTTGATACGTTCCAACGTGTATTAGGAATGGCAATTGGAAGTCTTCCTATAACAATCTTGCTTGGTATATACGGATTTTCTACTACTGGCATTCCAACATCCAACCAAATGCTTCAAGGATTTCTGTTAGCATTATGTTCCGGTGTTATTGCAACGATGACATTTTTCTTTGCTACTGACTTAGCAAAAGATAACCTCTCTCTACTTGGAGCTGTTGAAGCAACACAAGCTGGAACGATGGTCTTTACCGTGCTTGGTGAAATCATTTTCTTAAATGGTTCACTCCCTGGAGGACTTTCTCTCATCGGAATGATTATTATCATGTTAGGAATGGTTGCAAATAGTATTTTAAACCGTTCTGTTCCAGTCGTTAAACAGAAAAAATCAGCATAAAAAAAGAGTATGGTTCTATAGAGATGAATGGTATTATCCCCTATAGGTAGACAGTAAAAAAAGAGTCCATCTGATATGATGGACTCAATACTGTTTTATCTGGAGGGGATTTTTTTATGGCAAGAAAAGGACAATCATT
>NZ_JBPWAP010000159.1:0-5251 GCF_051776705.1 Bacillus cereus group sp. BceL291
ACACCAGTTCTCTATTCAATAGCATACAGAATGTAATAATAATTCTTCAATTTACAATAATTATCTCATATAATGTATCCGTTAAAAGTGTATTTAACGAACAGTTTGATGATTATAATAAAATTGATTATAGTAGAGGTATCAACAGTATATTGATACCTCTCTTCTTTTACAAAAAAATGAGTAAGGTGTCCAATATATAAGCGAAATATTTATTAAATTAGAATTCTATCTCACAAATTTTAATAGTTAGTTGAAATATTCATTTATGATATTTGATTTGAGGTGCACAGCATGAGTAATAAGGAAAAAGAAAAATTTAAAATATTAGTAGATAAACATAAAAACAAAATGCCCTGGTATATCATAGAGTACGCAGAAATGAAAACAGCCCTCTCCCCCGCTACATTATATGCTTACATTACTGAATATGAAAAGTTTTTAAAATGGCTTGTTAATAATCGGCTTGCTGTTGATAATGGCATGGTTGTCACGGATATATGTGATGTACCCATTACAACCCTAGAAACTTTACCTTTAAATGAAGCAAGATCGTTTCAAAGATATCTTCAGGGTGAAGGAATTGAAACAAGAGCTATAAATAGGACATTCTCGGCTTTGAAATCCCTATTTAAGTATTTGGCTCAGAATACAGAAAATGAACTTGGGGAAAATTACATCTCACGTAATGTTATGGAGAAAATAGAGCTACACAAGGAAAAAGTGGATGCAGCTGCAAGAGCAGATGATGTTGCAAACATGATTTTTAATGAAAAGGATGATGTAGCCTTTCTTCAATTTTTAGCAAATGACTACGGAGAAATGTTGAAAGATATATCACCGAGAAAATACAGTTTTTTTCAGCGTGATAAAGAAAGAGATATTGCCATCATAAGCCTCATTTTAGGTACTGGACTTCGTGTTTCTGAAGTAGCTAGTCTTACTATATCTAGTATAAACTTCCGTCAGGGAACGGTGAAAGTGACTCGTAAAGGTAATAAAAGATCGTCCATATTAGCTACCCGCTCCTGCTTAGATGACGTTCAAGAATATATTAAAGTTCGTTCTAGTAAATATAACTGTCCTGAAAATGAAGACTTACTTTTTGTTACAAATTATAAAGGTAAATTCACGCAGCTAACAGTTAGAGCTATACAGAAATTAATCGATAAGTATACAAGTGCATTTGATGAGAAGCGCAGCCCCCACAAACTACGACATACCTATGCTACAAATCATTATAAAGAAAATAAGGACCTAGTATTATTACGCGATCAACTTGGCCATACCTCTGTGGAGGTGACTAGTATTTATACTAATATTAATAACGAGAAGAAACGTGAAGCTATTGATCGATTAGAAAAAAGACAATTTGAATAATAGTAGGTTACTTCCTTAAGCTAAATAAACTATGATAAATATAGGACGATGTGTTGAATATATGAACATATCATCCTATATTTTTATGTATATTAAATTTTTTATTTATATATAAAAAGTTAATATTTATAGAATAATATACAATAACTCGAGTTTGATTAGAAAGTTTTACTTAGAATTTAAAGGATTATGCTAAGAACAAAGCTTTGTTACATAGGTAATGTTGCAAAGCCTTGTTAACTAACACTTAAATTATTTTAATAGCCTTTTGTGTAATTCCCACATAGTTGTTTGGTTACTATCCCATTTTAAATGCTTTATGGTGGCGGGATCTCTATAATAATTAATCTGTTGCACTATAGATTTTTATATTTCTTTCACATTTTTCACTTAAAAGTATATCTGTTTGTTTCCATTCAGCTTTAAGAAATTCATTGTGAGGTCCAGATAAACGACCAAGATTATTCTCAGTTAATGCAACTTGTTCTAATTTCTGCTCACTTACTTCTTCGCTTGGCTCAAAATTACTGCTAGATTCAAAATGTTCGATTAGATACTTGTCTCCGTTTTTTATCTTTTCAAAAACAGGGTCCATGTTTTTCACGTGGAGAATATAACCTATACCTGTAATAGGTTTCCCTTTACGTATAGTACCTGTAAAATATTTCACTTCAGATGAGAGGTCAAAGTTCTTTGTCTCTCCATCCCAAGGTTTTCTATTTTTATTGAGAGTACCTTTAAATGTTCCTTCATCCTCTTGGAATAATACTCCATTATAGGGTAGATCCCCCTTCCAAATACCCTCGAATTCTCTTTGCCCTTCTTTAATATACGATGTCCCGTTCCCTTCTCTAATACCATCTACTACCTTACCCTGATAGATAATTTCATTTTTAGAACCAAATAAAGTAGTAATTCCATTATAAAGCTTTCCATTTTTAAATTGTCCCTGATAAAAATATTGATTAAGTAAACCATTATTAATTTGATGTACTGAAACATTATTAAATTCTTTAGGTGCGATACTTATATCGTAAGTAGTTTGATATAATCTATATCCAGGAGCATAATAGCCATATAGCATTCCACTAGAAAATTGTTTTAAATAAAACTTCCCAGAACATTTTATCTCTTCATTAGTGTTATAAAGCTTTCCAGTCCCCACAAATATTTCTTCATTACTTCCCTCAAAGAAGAGCGTTCCATCTAATTCTGTTTTATAAGTTATTTTTCCATCTGATTCTTCTACTTTAGTAGTTACCCTCTTTGATGAGGTAAATGTTAAATAATAAATTTTCTTTAAGATAATATATAAATCAATATTTACCAACTCATTTGCCGAATTAATACTGTGTTTAACAAGTATTTCTAATGGTATAAAATTAGCAAACACTTCTTTAGATAATGTTACAAGATGTTGCTTTAGTTCTTCATCGGATTTTGAAGGTTCATTTTTCTCTAAAATATTTTGCAAAGCATGAAATTGTTCATACAATTTATAGACAGCATTTAACTCCTGTTCTGTAAGCTGATCTCTTAAATTAGCAACATTTTTAATCCAGTCTGTACTGAAATAAATTCGATTTGGTTTTTCTTTTTTTCTTATTAATACATAATTTAGATAAAGATCTTTTAAATTAGAAATACCACGTTGAAGATCATAATAAACGATAAGAGCATTTTCTCTAACGATCTCTTCATCCCTTTTGTTTTCTAAATCCTTTAGTTTCTTAGAAACTGATAAACCACTTTTACTAACTCTATATACTAAAAAACTAAATAAAGTTGTAGTACATAATGTGTAAAATGAGATTAAAATAGTAAAGATGTAGGATAAAGAGGTAATGGAACTAGCTGTAGTATTTGGTTTCCCTTTATAAGCCCACATTTTAGAAAAAGCTATAAATAAATCTCCAAAAATCATATAACAAGCAATCAAACCAAATATTGCTGGTACAAATATAATTAAGCAGCCAATCCAGATTATATTGCTTTTAGAAAAGTTGAGTTCATTTTCTTTTTGCATAGCATTTCTTCCTTTCAAAAACAAAATATATATATTTAGAAAAATAATATGATATTAATGATTAAGGCTCATAAAAAGGCCTGCTTACATTTGCAGACCTTTTTATAAATAGAACCATAAAATATTGTATTATTTTTATAACTATATTTTATGGTATCTATTGTAAAAGTGCAATAAAGTAATAAAACATAGTGTCTATTTAAGATAAAGTTTGCTTTAAAATAATTTGTAACATCACTTTTCACTTCTACAATTCTTTCTTTACTTAGTTGAATTGCTTCTTCTTCACTTATAGCTTATTAATATTCATCTCGGCACTCTCCCTTTCAGAGCGTTAATTGTAAATAATACACACATATGAATTGACTTTATTTTCTGAATTTTATTGATAAATAAACTTAAATCACTTATTGAATCCTGTTTTTCTGCTATAATGGTAATAAATAGGATACTCTATAGGATGGGGGAATATATAATGATTGCTTCGATAAAGGGTAATGAGCAAATCACAAAAATGTTAAATGACTGGTATATAGAGATTCGTGCCAGACATATTGGAAAGGCGCATAAATTAAAACTTGAAATTGATCAAAAAATACACAATATTGAAGAAGACCAAAATCTACTTTTATACTATTCTCTTTTAGATTTTCGTCATCAATATATGATTGATAGTTTAAGCATTGGAAAGGACAGTTTTGATAAGGTTGAATCATTAGAGGTGCCTGCAGATCAGTTTTTATCGTACTACTACCATTTCTTTAAAGCTATTCATTCAAATATTACAGGTAACTTTACAAGTGCGAAAGAACATTACAACAAAGCTGAGGAACTATTAAACCATATTCCAGATGAAGTTGAACATGCTGAATTTTATTTCAAACTATCCACTTTCCATTATCATATCTACAAGCCATTGGCGGCTATCAAAGAAGCTACTAAGGCAAAAGAGATTTTTAAAAAGCATGCAGGATATGAGACTACTATTGCGTTATGTGATAATTTAATTGGTTTGGCTTGTACGCACTTAAAACAATTTGAAGAAGCTGAAGAACACTTTATTACAGCTATTAATACATTTAAAAAATCAGGTGAAGAAAAATTTATTACGTTTGTTCGTCACAACTTAGGATTAATGTATGCTGGTCAAAATTTATCTGAACTAGCAATACGCTACTTATCTGAAGTAATACAAGAACTCCCTAAAGATTATAAAGCAATCTTTATTAAGGCTAGAGAGCATATGAAAATAGGAGATTCAGAGGAAACTTCTAACCTTATAGATAAAGGATTAGAAATTTGTAGAGACCTTAAAAATGAAGAGTACGAACATCACTTTTTAATTTTAGAAAAATTAAATCAAAAAGTAACTGCTGACGAACTAGAAAAGACAATTAAAACAGGAATCTCTTATTTTGAAAGAGAAAACCTACATGAGTACGTACAAGAATACGCTAAAAAATTAGCGGTTTTATTCCATCAAGAAAATAACAGTTCAAAAGCAAGTGACTATTTTTACCTTAGCCATCAAGCCGAAGAAAAAAACTTTGAGAAGGAGGCTTTAAAATGAGAAAAGTAATTTTCAGCTTAATTGGTATTACAGCTGCATTCACATTTATATTAAATTCTAGCCATGTAACGGATACACAAAAGGCGCTTAGCGAGGATAAAATTGAACAATACGCTCACGGTCATACTGGCGGATGATAAAAAAACAAAGGTCTTCACTTCATTTTTTACTGAAAGATAAGAAAAGTGAACTTTGAGGTTTGAATTAGCAATAAAGGTATGTTGTTAAACAATTGTAGGGAATAAAAAGAGGAGTGGGGGAATCCACTCCTTTTA
>NZ_JBPWAP010000160.1:0-4926 GCF_051776705.1 Bacillus cereus group sp. BceL291
GGGTTTATTTCGTATGCTCATTTTTAAGAGGATTATACTGTTTAAAAGTTTGTTCATTTCAATTAATGGAAAACCGTAGAGTTTCTATCCTTAAGTTGATGGGCATGGGGTTTCGCTAACTTTCGTTGATTTTAAATTGCGAAATTCTAACCCGTTTACCTGAATATAATTTTTATCTTCTATGGTAAATAATCCATCATCCTCTAACTTGACTTTAGAGCCATCGAGAATTACCTTTTCATTCTGGTAATTTTGAAAAGTAATCGGTGCTTCTGAGATTCCTGAATGAGTTACATGTACTTTTTGGTTATAAACTCCGCTTCTTATGTAGATTGTGCTTCCTTCTGTGGCGACGTCAGCAGCTTTTTGAATGGTAGCGAAAGGTTGATCTAATGTGCCAGTGTTGAGGTCACTTCCTGCCGGAGATACATAGTAATCTGTTCCAGATGTAACATTGTTATTGGATTGTGCAAAAGTTGGTGCTGGAAGTGCAAGAATTAATATAATGAAAGAGAGTATTAAGATAAAACAGGATTTTTTTAACGATGAAAATATTGTTTGATATTTCATTATTATTTTCCTCCTTTTTTATGCATTCCTTCTCAACTATATAGTTAAAACTGACGATTTATATCTTGTTTCAGTAAAAAAGTTTAACTTGATTAGGACAAAATCAATCACGTTCCAGAATCGATAAAATCTATTATTAATATATATCGTATATATTAAAAAGAAATAAAGATAAAACTTTTATAGGTTATCAAAAACAGGACATAGACTTACCCTCAAAAGGGAAGATTTAATGTTAGAGCGTAGAAAATCATAAATATTAGAAAAAATATCCGTAGATTCAAGGATTATTAGACTTTCAATTCTACAAAAAAGCAGCAAGAAACTTATATGTTTCTACATGAAAATGGAATTCTAATTTGTTTAAAAGTAATAGAGCTTGAAAAAATAATATAAGTAGAAGATTTGAATGAATAATTTTAAGAATAAGTGTGATATGAATCATAAGTTTTCCGGACCGGCAAACTTATGGTTGTTTTTGTTTTGGACAAACTGTTACTTCTAGGTTTTGAAAAAAAATTTTTAATGTCGCTTTTTAAATAAAGTCACATTGCTTACAAAAGAGGTGTAATGTTTTAAAAAAATTGCGATGTTTTGTTCCTTGGCACCTTTTTATCTAAAGGGATGTTTTTTAGTGAAAAGAAGATCTGAACTAAAAGGCCGATTAAGGAAATGTTAAGTAGCAATAAAGTTATTTCATTTTTAGAATCAGTTCCTTCTTTCTGAGAAAAAGCTTCTTCACTATATTATCTAGATTAATTTGGTTGTATTCTCCAGTTCGAACAAACTATAAAAAATAGTTGTAATTCAATTTAAATTGAAATATAGATAAAAAACATTATCTTTTCTAGTTAAATTTTAGAAATAAAAACTTTTTTACACTTGGAGGAGTAAAAAAACTTAAGTTGATAGGAATGTATAGTGACTACCTTGTATGTTATTGAAGGAGAGTATATGAGTATGCAATTGTACATATTCATATAAAGTACATAATACATAAAATCCCATAAAGTTATAGTGAAAACATTTTTTTGCATGATATTTATTAAGAATTAATGATACCAACAAATTTTATGTTTAATTATAGTAGTAAAATTATTTCGCTTCATGAAGTGATAATAGTATGGAAATTTTTTTAATATAATTAGAAAAAAACAAAATATTTAATGTCGGAAAAATCAAACATAAGATATGCGATTTTCTAGTTTACTTATGAAAAGCATAGTGATTAAAATGGGGGGGAAGTAAGGACCTTATATTCTATCAAAAATAAATAAAAAACGAGATGCAATTACTCTTTCGAAAAAACTTCTATCCGCAAGTGTGTGTGAAGAAATCCTAACGTTAGGTTGTACAACATTTACGACTAAAACTTGTAAAAAACAATAGTGAAGAGGTGTAAGGAATGAAGAATAAAATTATGACAGGATTTTTAATAACATCAATTGTTACCGGGGCGACTTTTCCTATCAATACTCTAGCAACGCCAATCGTTCAGGCAGAAACAAAACAAGATAATGTAGATATTTCCTCAGCATTACGAAAAATAGGTGCACACTCCAAGTTAACACAAACTTTTATCGATGGAGCTTTAGCAAGTCCGAATGTACAATTTGAAGAAATTCCATCTTTAAATACAACTCAATTTCTAATTAAACAAGATATGAAAGAGTGGTCATCCGAACTTTATCCTAAATTAATTCTATTAAATTCAAAAAGTAAAGGATTTATAACTAAATTTAATAGTTATTATCCAACATTAAAAGGATTTGTAGATAATAAGGAAGATAAAGAAGGGTTTACAGATAGACTGGAAGTTCTTCAAGACATGACCATAACAAATCAAGAAAGTGTGCAACGTCAAATTAATGAGTTAACAGATTTAAAATTACTGGTAGATAAGAAGTTGAAAAACCTTGATACTGATGTGGTAAAAGCACAAAGTGTCCTTAATTCAGAGGGAACAGGAAAAATAGATAAGTTAAAAAATGAAATGCTAGATACAAAAAAATCTATTCAAAATGATTTGCAGCAAATAGCATTATTACCAGGCGCGTTAAATGAACAAGGGCTAAAGGTATTCCAAGAAATTTATAGTCTATCGAAAGATATCATTGAACCGGCTGCTCAAACAGCAGTAGTAGCGTATAACAAAGGAAAAGAAATAAACAATGCCATTGTAGACGCAGAGAAGAAAGCAGAGCAAGAAGCAAAAGAAAAGGGAAAATCAGCTATAGAAATTGAAACTGCCAAAAAAGAAGCACGTGAAACGATAGAGAAAAGTAAAAAAGGTGAAATCGCTGCAGCTGCAGTTACAAAAACGAAAGAGTATGATCTTATGAAAGTGATTGATCCTGAAAAAATAAAAAAAACATATAATACTTTTGCTGAAATTAATAAACTAACAGCTGAGCAAAGAGCATATTTAAATGATTTAGAGAAACAAAATCAGAAATTATATGACTTAACAACTAAATTAACAGTAGCAGATTTACAAAAATCAATGATTCTTTTCATGCAAAATGACTTGCATACATTTACTAATCAAGTAGATGGAGAAATTGAGTTAATGAAACGTTACAAAGAGGATTTGGATCTAATAAATAATAGTATTACAAAATTATCGACGGAAGTTGATACCAATAATACTCAGGCTCAAAAAGATATATTAAGACGATTAAAAAGTGTGACAATTCAACTTGAAGAACAAGTTTATAAATTTTGATATTAAGAAATTAGGTTTATTAAAAAAATTATAACGAAACGGAAAATAAGGAGGAGAATCAAATGATGAAATTTCCATTTAAAGTTATAACCTTAGCTACTTTAGCAACGATTATAACCGCTACAAATGGTAGTACTATTCATGCACTTGCACAAGAACAGACAGCTCAAGAACAGAAAATAGAAAATTATGCGTTAGGACCTGAAGGGTTAAAGAAAGCGTTGGCTGAAACAGGCTCTCATATTCTTGTAATGGATTTGTACGCAAAAACTATGATTAAGCAACCGAATGTAAATTTATCCAACATTGATTTAGGTTCGGGTGGAGAAGAATTAATCAAAAATATTCACCTGAATCAAGAACTGTCACGAATCAATGCAAATTACTGGTTAGATACAGCGAAGCCAAACATTCAAAAAACAGCACGTAATATTGTAAATTATGATGAGCAATTTCAAAATTATTACGACACATTAGTAGATACTGTAAAAAAGAAGGATAAGGTGAGCCTCAAAGAAGGAATAGGGGATTTAATCTATACAATTCATACAAATTCAAATGAAGTTACGGAAGTCATTAAGATGTTAGAGGCTTTCAAAACAAAGTTGTATACAAATACTGTAGATTTTAAAAATAATGTTGGTGGTCCAGATGGACAGGGAGGATTGACGGCTATATTAGCGGGAAAACAAGCGCTAGTCCCACAACTTCAGGCCGAAATTGAGAATTTACGTTCTACACAGAAAACACATTTTGATAATGTATTAGCCTGGTCAATTGGTGGTGGATTAGGAGCAGCTATTTTAGTTATTGGAACGATTGCAGGAGCGGTAGTAATTGTTGTGACTGGTGGTACAGCTACGCCAGCTGTTGTTGGTGGTCTTACAGCTCTAGGAGCCGCTGGTATCGGTTTAGGAACAGCAGCTGGCGTCGAGGCATCTAATCATATGAATTCTTATAATGAAATTTCGAATAAAATCGGAGAATTAAGTATGAAAGCTGATTTGGCTAATCAAGCGGTTATTTCACTTACTAATACGAAAGACACTCTAACATATTTGTATCAGACAGTGGATCAAGCAATAATGTCTCTAACAAGTATTCAGCAACAATGGAATAAAATGGGGGCTAATTATAAAGATTTATATGATAATATCGATCAAATGCAAGAACATAAACTTTCGTTAATACCTGACGATTTAAAAGCTGCTAAACAAAGTTGGAATGATATTCATAAGGATGCAGAATTCATTTCAAAAGACATTGCTTTTAAACAAGAAAAAACAAACTAGAAATTAATATATATTCATAGGAGGAATTAAAGTGAATAATAATTTTCCTTATAAACTACTTGCTGTATCGACGTTTTTAACCCTGACAACAACTACTGTAGTTTCACCAGTAGCTGCTTTTGCAAGTGAAAGTAAAATAGAACAAACCAGTACGGAAGATATATCTCTTTCTGTAAACAGTGAAAAGATGAAAAAAGCTTTGCAAGATGCTGGGGTATTTGCAAAATCCATGAATGATTACTCTTATTTGTTAATTAATAATCCAGATGTTAACTTTGAAGGAATTGATATTAAAGGATATACAAATCTACCTAGTCAAATTGCACAAGATCAAAAGAA
>NZ_JBPWAP010000161.1:0-4909 GCF_051776705.1 Bacillus cereus group sp. BceL291
CCAAAATGAAATTTCGCAAGATTTATAAACAAATGGAGGAGGCATAACAAATGAAATGTTATGATATCGGATTTATTCAAACATATATTGATGGAGAACTTTCTCATGATACAAGAAAAGAATTTACAAAGCACCTAGATACATGTGAAGCATGCCAAGATTTATTAGTAGAAATCAGTAAATTAAACCAATGGGAGAATGTAATGCTATATGAAGAATCTGCACATTCACCACAAGAAATCAAAATTGACGTAGAACAAGCATGGAAAACATTTGAAAGTCGTTCAAAACTAGACAATGTTTCTAATATAAATCATAAAAAACAACAAAAGAAGGGAATTTTTACAAACATGAATAAAAAAACAAAACGTTTCATTTATACAGCAGTAGCTGCAGCAGGACTATTTACAACAGCAATGATTCCACAAGTACAAGTGGCGGCTACAAATGTTGCCTCGTATTTTTCTGATGCAATTACAAATGATAAGGTTGTAAATGAAGGAATACAAGACGAAAATGGTGTCACACAAGATACGATGAAGAATGGCAAATATATTCCTATTGATGAAAAAATTACAGATCAGGGTATTACAGTACATTTCAAAGAATTATATATCGCGGATTCACGTATATCAGTTCATTATAGAATGGAAAAAGCAGATGGAAGTTTAGTACCATATGAATTTGATACAGCTGGAGTAGATCTTAAGAGTGATGGTAAGGTCAATGGACAACAAGAGGAACGACCTGAACTTAAAAATGGATCATTAATATCCTTTATACAAGATAAAGATGATTATCTTCCTTTCGAACTTATGGCAACAGGTAAAAAATTAGAAACAGGCATTCGTGATAAAGATAAACCAGAAGGCGTTGTTACATTTGTTGTAAATCCTGAAGAAAAAGACGCTTTTAAACAACCCCTTACATTAGATGTAAATATAAATAAAATTGGAAAAGTAGCTGGATCTTGGAAAGGTAAGATTCAAATTGATACTTCACATTTAAAGAATAAAACCAATTAACATGAAAAAAAGAATAGCACAATATGTATCTAATGCTCGGTTTATATGTTTTCTTGTTTTTGTTACATTTATTTCTTATATAGTTTTCACTCTATCTTTTATTTATGATTTAAGTTTATAAACTTAAATTAATCATTTAAAACATTATAAGATAAAAACTTCATAAAAAAGCTGTAAAATCAATAGCCGGTTCCTTAATGTATAAGGAACCGGTTAGTTTGTGTCTAAACGTACAATTTTTTTGATATGGTGACCCCTACTAGGGGTAGCGTCAGGAAAATGCGGATTTACAACGTTAAGGAAATTCCCTTATTAAAAAGCCTAATTTCTCAACATTTATATTGAGAAATTAGGCTTTTTTCGTTGCTCCGTTAAAGCGCCCTATTTTGGAAGATCAAGATAATAATTACTGCCAATAGATAATTGAACTAATGCTCCCGATTATGGAGCAAATCACTATCAAATCCTTCCTTTTTGTTCATTATATATACTCCAAATAAAATGATGATCATGGCACTCCAATCACTTATCAAAATGATTTCGTTTGCTAATAGTGCGCCGATTAATAAGGATATTACAGGTGGTATATAAGTTACTGTGGAGGCTATTATTGCCCCTAAATTATTGACGAGAACATAATAAAGAATGTAAGCTAGCCCTGTTCCTAGAACTCCTAGTCCCACTAATACACCAATCAACGCAACTGAGTCTGATTGAATATTCTCTATACTTTGTAAATCCCCAAAGAGACCAAGTATAATGATTGCAATGGCCACCTGGTAACTCGTTAAAGCTGCGGGAGAAATATTGATTTTTGTTAAATATTTTTTTGCATATACAAAAGAGGCACCAACACTGAGAGACCCTATTAACATATATATGACACCTTTAACGTCAAGAGCTGTATCTCCGTTTTCCCATGGTCTCGCAATAAGTAACACACCAATTAATCCTACAATAACTCCGACTACTCTTTTAACAGTTACCTTTTCTTCTTTTAAAACAAAGAAGGTCATGATTGTAGAAAAAATCGGTATGGACCCACTTAAAGCCCCAGCTATTCCAGAATTCAACAATGCTGTGCCTTTCGCAAAACAATAATAGTAAATGATAGTTGCGAGGATAGACATAATTAGAAAGTGGTGTATATATTTTATATGACTTAACTTTATTTGACGTTTAATAAGTGCATAAAGAAATACAGGAATAAAACCGGCTAAAACTCTTAGAAACACAATTTGTAAAGGATCAATATGAACGGCGGCCCATTTCATAAAAAGAAAATTAGTGCCCCAAATAACCCCGAGTGTTAGATAAGCTATATAATAAACGTTGAATTTCATTTGTGTCTTTAGCACTTTTTACTCCCCTTTCACACTTCCCTTTTTTCTTCTTTTTTTGTATAAGAGGAAGACGATAAGAAGTTTAATGTTTCATGTAATTGATCAGCTGCATAAAAAGCTTCCTGGTCTTTGGATATATCTCCAGGTTTATTTCCTTTCCCAATAATATATCCTTCAAAAGGTAGACCAACAAAGTCAAAGATGTAGTTGAATTGCTGAATTAATGGTAATCCTTTTATAAAAGGAGAATCTCCCCCAACTGCAACTACATAGGCCTTTTTCTTAGACATGATTTTTCGAAAGTCTTTATATTGAGGATCTCTCATCGTTTGGGACCATCGATCAATAAAGTTCTTCATTGTTCCTGTCATACTGTACCAATAAATCGGTGTCGAAAATATGAGAATATCGTGGTGCACCATTCGATATATTAGGGAGTTATAATCATCACCAACATCTTGAAAGCCGTCTTCAGTGTGGCGCATATCATCTATTGGTTTAATATTGTAATCCCTTAAGTAAATGGAATCTACTTCGAGATCCTTAATAGAACGTTTAGTTAACGTCTCTGTATTTCCATTTGGGCGAGTACCTCCGTAAATAACTGCAATACTCATAATTATTCCACTCCTTTTTTTTGACTGTTTATGATTTATAGCTTAAACTACACATATAAATCAGTAAAACAGATTATTCCGTTTGGTTCAATCGATATTTCCGATTTAGGAGGGAGACGAATATGGATATTAAACAACTCATCACTTTTAAGACGGCTACCGAAACTCTTAATTTCACCAAAACAGCTAGTATATTAAACTTTGCTCAATCTAGTGTGACAGCCCAAATTAAAGCATTAGAAGAAGAGCTAGAAAAACCTTTATTTGAACGCTTAGGTAAACGCCTAACATTAACCGAGGCAGGAAAAGAATTTAAAATCTATGCGGAAAAAATCATTAAACTAAATGAAGAAGCAAAAATGGCCATCAGTGGAAATAAAGAACCTTCTGGCACCCTTATCATCGGAGCACAAGAAAGTCAATGTACTTATAGGTTACCTACCATATTAAAAGAATTTAAAGATCGATACCCTAATGTAAAGTTAATATTTAAACCAGCTCATTCCGACGAGTTAGCTAGAAAGCAACTAATGAATGGTATGCTTGATATTGCCTTCATTATGGATATAACGAAACCTGAAGAAGCTTTAACGATAAAACCTTTGATACAAGAAGATATCAAGATGGTGGCTGCTCCAAACCATCCATTAGCTTCGAAGTCAGAGGTTTATCTTAAAGATATTGAGCATGAAACACTGCTATTAACCGAAAGTGGTTGCTCCTACCGTACTCTTTTAGAAAAGTCTTGTCACTCAGCAAAAGTCTACCCAGTAAATAAGTTTGAATTTGGTAGTATCGAAGCCATAAAGCAATGTGTGATTGCAGGATTAGGAATTGCTGCATTACCTACAATGGTTGTTGAAAAAGATATTAAAATGGGGAGAATGGTGGAATTAAAATGGGATAATAATATTCCTCCTATTTTCACCCATATCGCTTGGCATAAGGATAAATGGATGACTCCTCCATTGGAAGATTTTATTGAATTAACTCAAAGAACTTTCAACAGACACAAGATTTAAACATAAAAAATCGCTAAGAGTTTGTTAAACCTAGCAATTTTTTCATGTTAACCAGAATAATCACTTACTGGAAAAAAGAAGCATCAAAAATAATAAAACTCTAAGGCTATCCCTTGCCTTAGAGTTTTATTCTATCTTATTCAATTATCGGGTGCTTAGTTTAAATACACTTTTTACAAACTCTATCTAATTTTATCATAAACTTCCTTAATCATTCCTTACTCCATTATATGGCCCTTAATGGAATAAGGAACGATTATTGTTTCTCTTCCGACAGCTTTCTATATATGGGGAAATTAGGTCTTAGCTACAGCCTTACGCGAAATGGGAAGAATAGAAAAAACGATCTTTATTCTTAATTACATATCGGATGAAACTTTAAGAAGAAAAATACAAAGAGGATTGAATAAAGGAGAAGCGATGAATGGACTGGCAAGAGCTATTTTCTTCGGAAAACAAGGAGAGCTTAGGGAACGAACCATACAGCATCAATTGCAAAGAGCCAGTGCTTTAAACATAATTATCAATGCTATCAGTATCTGGAATACCCTACATCTAACAAAAGCAGTTGAATATCAAAAAGAGACAGGTAGTTTTAATGAAGACTTATTGCACCATATGTCACCTTTAGGCTGGGAACATATTAATTTACTAGGAGAATATCATTTTAATTCGGAGAAAGTGATCTCATTAGATTCTTTAAGACCACTACAACTTTCTTAACGTTGTTAAAAATGGGGGAATCGTCTTGGAAAAGAGCTTAGCGTTGTAAATCCGCATTTTCCTGATACTACCCCATGCCCATCAACTTAAAAGTGTTAACTATCCCCAAAAGTAAAAAATGCCATCCTTTCTTTATATTCGTGATAGAATATAAAGAAATTGAATGTTTTTTCTTAATA
>NZ_JBPWAP010000162.1:0-4713 GCF_051776705.1 Bacillus cereus group sp. BceL291
CAACCATCCACCTTGCGGTAGCAGTTACATAAGGCGAAGTGTTACCAGCACTTCGTCTTTATTAGTTTATGCAAAAACTATCTTTATAATACTTCTACACATATTATAACACCAACTATAGTACCTGTCATGTATATTCATCCACTATAGCTAGTTAAATAAAACAAAATACTTTTAGTTCGAAATCAATTTCGTTCCTGTTTCAAAATACTTTGCGGGAGCATAACTCTTCCCATTCCGATCCTGAAATTCGCTTCCAATGTATAGCGATACAATCATTGCGACAACCCCCATAATAATCGCACGTCTAACACGTTGTTTTTTCTTTTTATCCACTCTAATTTCCCCTTTCTATGAAAAAAAGGCACATCCCATTAAGGGATGTGCCTTTGGTTTATCCATTCAGCTACTAGTTTATGATGGATATATTATTGTGTCGATTCATCAAATTATACTATATTTTATTTTTATTTCCCAGTCTTCATGTAATACCAATCAGTCAATTTATGAAGTAGTTCTTCTTTCCCTACCCAGTTCCATCCTACTCCACTTCCTCCAGGGAATGGATCATCAGGAAATACTCTTCTTTTTATGAAATCATCGTACGCAACACCCTTAATCTCTACTTGCTCAGTTAAACATAAACTCATTTCATTGATACCTGCTGGAGCTGTTTCTACATTAAAAGTGTATACACCATCTTTTGTCTTCAATGGTGAATACCATTTTTGGCCACCATCAATAATTTTCTCTTGTCCATCCCAATATAAAGACTTAGTTGGTCTTTTACTATCAAAAACATGTCCTGTTGCTTCAGATAAATACATATTTTTAGGTAGGAACTTCGCTGTATTATCTTTAAGTTCTTTCTTCTCTAAATCTTGAGTAGCCTTTAATCCTTCGTCTGCAAATGGATATTGTGCCTTAGCAGCAGCAAATACACCAGGGTAATTTGCATTCCAGTCATTTTTATATTTTCCGTTTACTTCATACGAAAATCCATAACCAGAATGTAGCTTAGAAGGAGCTAAATTATCAATACTCCCTGTCAAAGTTTCATAATACATTTCCCCAGTTATATCTTCTTTTGATACACGTTCACTTACTGTTTCTACTACACCTTTTACACTCGTTACACCACACATTGCCTTTTCTTTTGAAGGCTCATAGATTGCTGTTTTAATAGGATTATTTTTGTATGTAGTTTCCTCGATGTCTATACGGTTACCAGCAGGGTTAATTTCCGCTTGAATTGTTCCTTTACCTTTATGTTGCCAGTCAAGATTCAGGGTTTTCTTTTCTCCCTCAGTTAATCTTACCTTTTGTAAAGCTACTTGTTGTCCGTTATGTTTTAACACAACTACTGTTTCAGGATTCGTATATTTTTCTTCTAATACATCTAACTTTTTAATTTTATTCTTCTCTTTTTCTAACTTCTGTCTTGCATTATCTAGCTTACTTGCCGCACTATCTAGTTTATTTTCTTCCCAAGAGCAGTCTCTATCATAATAGTGATCCTTTCCCTCGGCATCTACTTCATGAATTGGATTACGGCGACAATAACTTAGACTAGATTGAGCGCTATCTCTCTCCGATTCAGAGCTATTTACTTCTTGTTGAGACTTATTAATATTGTTGTTTACCTTTGCTCTATATTGGTCACGTTCCGGTTTAAAATTATCACGTGATACATCTATTCTTGTTTTTATATTCTTTCCTTCTCTTGCTGTTTCTCCTTCAATTCGGTCAGCAGAGAAATCGATTTTATATTTAAAATCATCGTCATCACCTGGATCTGGATTAGGTGTTACTTCTGTACCACAGTTACCATTTATGGTGAAATCAACAGTTTTCTCATTTGATTCCCTTTGAACAGCATCAATGACTTTAATTTTCGCAGTATATCGGCCACACATTTGTGGCTGCCACTTTAGTTCTTCTGACTTAAATTGCCCTGCATCACCTTCATTTGGTTTTTGATTATCTTTTTGCGGAGTTGAACGCAGATAATTTTCTTGATGATACACGGTTTCGCCATCTTTTGTAATATCTAACATCCATTTAACTCGGTTCCGTTCACCTGCAGCTGCTTGATATGGATTTACTGTTGTGCCATTTGGATCCCGATCATTATATCCTTTATTTTTACTTACATATTCGAATCCGTTAAATGTAAATTTCACAGGTACATCTTTTTTTCCACTCGTAGCCTTAAAATCTTTTATTTCAGGTTTACTTGTGCGTACATACCACAAGTTATACCTATTTACACCATTTACACTACCAGCCCCTGCGTATCCTCCAGAAAGATAGGCAATATCCCTAATCCAATAGAAATGTCCATAAGATTCAAAGGAATCTTGATTTGTAATCTTATGTGGAATTAAATATTTTAAAACAAACTGAGAGTTACCCCAATATTTATCCGTAATTATGCTATTTGTAATTCTCTCCACTTCAGTTACCATTCTATCTCCTACTACAACTGAAGGGTTAATGTAGCCGTCATTTGATATACGCACATAAGGCTCTGACTGGTCTTCATTATGGATAAGGTTTTCCCTTGGATTCCCCCAATTAAAAGAACCATTATAAACAGCAGGAAAATGTATATCAGCTTTATATTCGAACTCTTTTGGCTTATATCTACTTCCAGACCTAAGTAGTTTTCCCTTTAATTGTAATTCGTCTGATGCTAAAATCGTAGTTTCATTTCCATTATAAAATGGTACATCACTATTTCCTGCACTTGCTACTGACGGTAATAACAAAATTAAAGAAGTACAGGTTAATAATATTTTTTTTCTCAGTTTCATAAAATCCCTCCTTTAAACATAAAAAAGGACACACCTGTACCTTGGGAGGTACGTAAGGTGTGTCCTTTACGTAAATAAATCAAATTTATTTATTTATTATTATATTACATATATTAATATATCAAATGAAGCATTTAATTGCAATGATATTATACACGTACTTGAACGTACATCATGTGGTCAGCTGTAGAATGCCCTACACGGATCTTATATTTTCCTTTTTCATAGTTATTTATTTCTTGAGCATCTACAGTTTCTTGAATTTCTTTATCTAGAACTAAATCAGAATTTAACATCGTAGTCCACTTTTTAGCTAATTCAATAGTTGCTTCGTTATTATCTAAGAAAATAATTTTAAAATCATTCTCACTAGTAGCATTAACATAGACTTGTGCCCCAATTGTACCTTCTGGTAAATACATGTTTTTATCAATTATTCTAATAGTTCCATTTAAATCTGCATACTTAAGGTTAGTGCCATATTTAGCATTCACACTCTTGATAAGATTTTGCGCTTCTGTAGAAATGGATTTTTGAGCAATCGGGTTTTTCATAGCGTTTGGATTATACGTAACTTCTTCTGTAACTAAACCTTTATCTAAACTTGATGGTAAATTTGTATCTGGTTTTTCTTCAGGTTTTGTTTCAGGTTTTGGATCTGGCTTCACTTCTGGTTTTTCTTCTGGTTTAGGATCTGGCTTCACTTCTGGTTTTTCTTCTGGTTTTGGGTCTGGCTTCACTTCTGGTTTTTCTTCTGGTTTTGGGTCTGGCTTCACTTCTGGTTTTTCTTCTGGTTTTGGATCTGGTTTCACTTCTGGTTTTGTTTCTTTTTCTACTGCATTAATAGAGTTATATAAGAATTGGCTATATTGTTCACGGGTTACATGTGTATATGGTGAATACATATTACCTCCTGTACCAATAGTAACGCCATTTTCTTCTAATGCGCTAATTGCTTTTAATGCCCATGAGTTTTTATCAATGTCAGTAAACGATGTTGTCTTAGTAGCTTTGAATTTGAAAGCATTTGTAAGCACTTGTGCCATTTGTTCACGAGTTAAAATATCATCTGGACCATACTTCCCATCACCAAATCCATTGACAAGTCCTGCTTTAGCAAGTGCTAAGATTTCTTTTTCAAACAAATGTCCTTTAATATCAGTAAACGGATTTTTGAAACTAGCATTTGCATCTGCTGGTTTAACGTACATATAGATCATACGAGCAACTTGCCCACGAGTTACATTGTCACCAAAGCCAAAGATATTATTTCCGTACCCTTGCACTACTTTACGGTTTGTTAAATCATAAATTGCTTTCGTAGACCAGTGATTTGCTGGAACATCATTGAATTTTAATGAGTCTGTGTTATCAGCAGCTTTCGCTGTAAATGCTCCTGCTCCTAATAAAGATGTTCCCATAATTGTTAATGCTGTTGCTGTTTTTAAAAATTTGTTTGCCATTGTTTGTTCCTCCAAATATATTAGTTTTTTCATAGATTCTTTTATTGTACCTAAATTAAACATAAAATCCAGATACTTTAACATATAAATTAATTAATTAGCGTTTTTTTATAACCGCCGTTCTATATGGAAAATATTACCATATAAAAATAGGCTTGTAAAGTATTTTTATATATTTATTTTTAAATATATTTTTCTAGCAAAAAAACTATACTTTTCAGCATAGTTTTTTATAGTGAAAATCTTAGAATTTTTATCATTTAAAATACACTTGTCCCATTCCATCTTTACTCGCCCATATCGGAGCCTTTATACCATCTACCCCAATCAGCTTAAATATGAAGAAATGGTGTTCTGCTTTCACCTTAAAAGAAAGGGATTGATTATGATCGATGCGTCCCTTTGTATACTCATACTTCCATCCATCCATCTTT
>NZ_JBPWAP010000163.1:0-4663 GCF_051776705.1 Bacillus cereus group sp. BceL291
TTTCCATCAGGTTATAACTTAGCTCAATTCCCTGAGATTCAAAACAAAGAATTGTTTGTAACTACATTTATGGAGTCACTTGTGGACACAGAATACGATTATATCATTCTATTGGTGCCAACTGAATTATCCGAGGTGCTGAGTTATCCAATCCTATACCAAGCAGACCTTGTTGTTCATGTGCTAAACGGAAATCCTCGTGGTGCGTTAGCTATTAAGCGAGAATTAAAGCTGATTGAAGATGCAAAGCTAACAATGCCTCGTATGATTCATGTTTTGAACATGGTAGATGAAAATTATGTAGAAGATATTGAAAAGCTTTCTTCTCAAAAAATAGCAGTAACCATTCCGTATGACAGAGATCGTACGAGTTACGAATGGGGGATGCAATTTGGTTCCCCACAAATTAATACAAAGGTCCATCACATTATGGAAGCGGCTGGTCTTGGTATTCCATCCCAGCAATCCTCTATGAAAAAGGGTCTCTTTGGTTTACGAAATTAAAAGGGGGACAAGGAGTATGTGGGGCTATTTACAGGAAAAACAAATCGCCTTAAAGCGAAATCGAGTGGATTTATATCACTTTGGTTACATGATTCGTTCCAAATCAGCTCGAAAGTTAGGAACAACTACAGCTCAACAAATTAAAGATATTACAGATGAAATTCGTGCATTTTTAGTAAAAGACCATCGTGATATCCTAAGTGAATCCTTTATGAATAAAGAAAAGAGAGCAGCTGTAGAACAAATTATTAAAAGCTTTTTATTGAGTAATCAGGTTGTCATTTCAGAGGTACCTTCTGAACAATTACTAAATATGGTGTGTGACGAAATTGTGGGGTTTGGGATTATAGAACCTTTAAAAGAAGATAAAGATGTAACTGATATTTATATCAATGGCACAAAAGAAATCATTTACGAAAAAATTGGGGAGGGAGAATGTACATTTCCTTACCGATTTGAGACGGAAGAAGAAGTGAAAGCTCTAGCTTATAAGATGGTAAACAGTACATCAGAGTCATTAAATACAGCAAAGCCATATGTGGACTGTGTGTTTCCGTATATCCGTATCAATATTGCGTTAGATGAACTTGGGGGACTCGGAACAACAATAACGATTCGTAAGAATGCAGATCACCTCCGTGCCTCTGAAGAACGTATGTTAACTACCAATCAAGCATCGAAAGAAATGCTGAACTTTTTGGCCGCAGCTGTGAAAGCCAAAATGAATATTCTAGTTGCTGGAGCTACAGGTACCGGAAAATCAGAGTTTATGAAATATCTTGCCTCTCACATTCCGAAAGGAAAGAAAAAAGAACGTACTCTTGTAGTAGAAGATAACCCTGAATTATATTTGCATCGCATTTTTCCGGAACATCATTTTGTTCCGATGCAGTGTAGGGCATCCGAGGTTGAAGAAAATGCAATCGATTTTGATAGGTTGTTAACAAATGCTTTACGTCAAGGACCAAAACGTTTAATCGTAGGGGAATCGAGGGGGAAAGAAGCATTGAAAATGATTAACTTCTTCCAAACAGGACATCCTGGCTTTACCTCTGTCCATGCAAGAAGTGCAAAAGAAGCAGTTAGACGTTTAATGCTCATGTGTCTGCAGAGTGGTGCGAATATCGATGCTCAGTATTTATATGAATTAATTTCTCAGACATTTGATGTGATTGTCTTTTTAGAAAAGAAAGATGATGGTAATCGCTATATTACAGAGATGATTGAATTGTTAGATTATCAAGATGATATACAGTTCAATCAGCTTTCTCAATTTATTCCTTCAGGTGAGGAATTCGATGAAATGGATGAGAGAGTAGGAAAGATTCATGGGGATCATATCGTTACAGCAAAAATGTCAGCCGAAATGGAGAAGAAATTCCGTTCTTCTACTGTAAATCCAGCTCTTTATGCGCCATTCCTTTCACAACAGGAGGTGCAGTATGCATAGTTTGTTGGCTTATGGATGTATATTTTTAATCTTTATCAGTGTAGTATTGCTCGTTTTACTTTTTGCAAAATCTAAGGGTTCTGCTCTTTCTCAATTTGTACAAGAAAATGAGAAAGAAGAAAGGCGCTTGGAGTTAAGGAATATTAAGGGGATACGGGTGTATCTACCGCAATCCGTTATCCAAGAAGCCCAAAAGTACGAGTGGAAATTGACGAAAGGCATGTACTGGGTATATACGATTCTTTCTGGAATGAGTATTGCGGCGGTATTCTATTTTTCCTTTGGACGAGATCCTTTTACACTAATTTCCGTTTTATGTGGATTTTTAGTTCCAAGATTTCTTCTCTATCGAAGAAAAAAACGGTACTACTTGGTTGTCATTGACCGTCTATCTATCTATATGAAGGCAGTAGCGAATGCGCTTCAAATTAGTAACAATGCAAAACGGGTGTTAGTTCAGGTGAAGCCAATGATGCATGAAAGCATTCAAGAAGAAATAGAGAAAGTTTCTCTTTTATTAGAAGGTGGAACCACAATGCATCGTGCATTTAGAGGATTCAATGAAACGTTTAACTTTAGAGAATTGGTTTTCTTCCATGAAATGTTGGAAGTGTGCAGCCGAGAAGGTGGAACAAATTCAGTGCAAGTCTTACTAGATATTGCAGAAGATTTCGAAAAACAAAAGCTGTATTTGGCAAGATTACGTTCTAGTTTGTCACAAGCACAACGTGCTTTTGTACAGAACTGCTTAATCGTCATCGCTATGCCGATAGTTATTATGTTGATGTCAAAAGAAGCATATGGATTTTTAGCAGGTTCTATGATGGGGAAAATCGCGTTAGCGGTAAATATGTTCATTGTCTTTTTCTTAGCAACCCGTGTAGAAAAGATTGCAAATTATAACCCAACAGAAAGAGGGGAATAAGGTGACCACGATTTTAGCTGTAGTGGTATTCGTTGTCATGTACTGGGTATTCTCTACCTTTCTACAAAGTAAAAAAGACAGCGGTAGCTTACTTACGAACTATGTAGAAAATGCAAAACGAATTGAAAAGAAGAATTTAAATCAAATGATGCTTGCTCCCTTCCAGTCGTTATCACATAAGTATCTGACAGAAGAAAAGAAAGAGCAGATTCAGAAAAAATTAGAAGAAGCTGGCCTGGATACGAAACCAGAAGAATATTTAAAAATGAAGGTAGCATACCCCATTATTTTCACATCTGTTTTCTTGATATGTACGGTGTTCCATGATTACTACTTATTTAAAGTGGGAGTTTTGATTTCACCACTGCTTTATTTCTATCCTGATTATCTATTAAAGAGAAGAATCAAGCAGGCGATAGAAGCAAGGAAGTTCGAATTACCAGAGTATCTAATTCCGATGCTGCAGCTGTTAAAAACACATACAACATTAGAAGCAGTAAAAAAGGCGCAGATATATGCTGGAAGACATCTTCGTCCGTATGTATCTACACTTACTGCAGAATTAGAAATGTATGCGGGTTCGGATCAACCATTTCGAAACTTTGCAGCAGCTTTAAATAGTCCAGAAGTCAATACTTTTACGATTGCATTGCAACAAGCGCAAAAAACGGACAAGGTACAGAGTCTTCGTATTATGGACGCACAGATTAAAATGATGCGCGAGTTAAAACATGAGAACTATAACCGTCTCATTCAAAATAAGCCAATGGAAATGAATAAATTTAACGTAGCTGTTATTGGTTGTATTGTGATTTATCCGATGGTGATTGTTATTCAATCCTTAATGCAAGGATTTGCAAGTTTATAAAAGACTTTATCAAAAGTGGAATAGGAAAAGGAGTAATACACATGTTAACAAAAATGAAGAATTGGTTGAAAAATGAGGATTCACAGTTATCATCAGAAAACGGTATGCTAATCGCTTTGGCGGTAATTATTGTATTAGTCATTGGGCCATTTGTATGGAAAGCGATTCAAGGCGGGTATGACACAATTCTAGCTCGATTTACAAAAGCATCAAACAATGCAGATGTGAATTCTTGGAACAAGTAATAGAAGTTTTAAATGAATGATGTTTATTACGTATAGCTCAAATAAATGGATAAGGGAGATTCAATCATGTTAGCAAAAATGAAAAATTGGTTAAAAAATGAGGATTCGCAACTATCATCAGAAAACGGTATGTTAATTGCCTTGGCGGTGATTATCGTATTAGTGATTGGCCCGTTTGTATGGAAAGCAATCCAAGGTGGTTATGATACGATCCTGGCAAGATTCACAAAAGCATCAAGCAATGCAGACGTAAATTCTTGGAATAAGTAATGAAAGATTTAAATAGATAAGTTCTAATTTTAGTAAATTCTTAAAATCGATATATGAAGGAGACGAAATGAAATGTTAGCAAAAATGAAAAGTTGGTTAAAAAATGAAGACTCACAATTATCATCAGAAAACGGTATGTTAATCGCGTTAGCGGTGATTATCGTATTAGTCATTGGCCCATTTGTATGGAAGGCAATCCAAGGTGGCTATGATACGATCCTGGCAAGATTCACAAAAGCATCAAGCAATGCAGATATTGATTCTTGGAATAAAAAATAAATGTAAAAATAAACGAGGGGGCTACTCTAAAAGTGGTTCCCTTTTTTACACAGCATTTTTTATGAAATTAAGAGGGGAGTAAAGAAAATGGGTCTGTATATTGTGGGATTATTACTAAGTTA
>NZ_JBPWAP010000164.1:0-4618 GCF_051776705.1 Bacillus cereus group sp. BceL291
GGGTTTATTTGATATGCCCGCTTTTATAAAATCTACAAAAGATAATAAAAAACTATATGGAAAGACCGCATTTTGTTTGAAAATATACCTTAAGTTGATGGATGTGGGGTATGACCAACATAACGAAGAGTAATGTTTTAGTTGATACTGATAATCGTTATCAACTAATTAGAAGTATACATGATGTCATTTCAAATTTCAATAGCATTTCTAATATTTATTTATGAATTTTATGATATACAAATGTATACATTTTAAGAACTTTTTCTAATACCAATCTGACTCCTTCCATTATCTGCTATAATTTTCATTGAACAGATTAATAACTTCATAATAATGTTTTTATTAATTTCGTTTTAAATATCCATAAATCATAATAAACAGTTTAAATGAGGGTAGGGGTAACGATGAAATATGTTAGTATTCGAAAAAAACTACTGTTCACACTCTTAAGCATTTCTTCTTTATTTAGCATTGCTCTTATTGTTATTCTTTCATTCGCCATGAATCAAGCAAGTGAAATCGAAACGTTAAAAAATGATGTATCAAAAAGAGCGACGATTTTAAAAGAACGTGGCGATTGGTTCCAAGCACAAGTTGCTGGTTTACAAGAATATTTACTATCACATGATCAAAAAGGATTAGATAAGTTCAACCGAGAAGGGAAAAAATTAGCTGATACTAGAGAGAAAGTAACAAGTGACAAGAAGCTCCCAGAAGGAATGAAAGAAGCTATTTTAATGGGGGGAAAATGGCGTAGCGTCATAGATAATGAGGTACTACCTCTTGCTCGTGAAGGAAAATGGGACGAAGCATCCAAAATTGCTTTAGCACAAACAGATTATGTAAATGATCTTTTAGATCGTTTTAATAAATATACAAATGAAGAGAATGAGAAACGTGACGCATTAATTGCTGACGTCGAGTCTTCTTCATCACTTATTCAATATATTATTTTCTTCTCACTCATTACATGTACATTAACGTCTATTTTATTAGCATGGTGGTTCTCTGGTAAACTCGTTAAACCAATTCGACAAATTGATGAGAAGTTAAAAGAATTAGCTTCTCAAGATGGAGATTTAACGGCTAGATTACACGTAACAAGTAAAGATGAAATAGGTGACATTGCAAATTCCTTTAATCAAATGCTCACTAACTTACAGCATATAATAAAACAAGTTCAACAAACATCAACAAGTGTAAAAGAAGCTTCCGAAAATGTATTTATCGAAACGACTGCTTCTATGGAAAATACCGCAAGGACCCAAGAAACTATGAATGCTCTTGAACACAATATTCGTTCACAAGTTTCTAGCATTGAAGAAAGTTCAACTGCAATGGATGACATGGCAACAAGTGTTCAGCGTATCGCTGAGTCCGCCTCTTCTGTTACTAGTTTAGCTGTCACAACTTCAGAAAAAGCAGATGATGGGAATAAAGTCATTGAGAAATCTATTACACAAATGCACACAATTAACGAAGCTGTTAACGCTACATCACAAGTAGTTGAGCGACTCATTACACATACAAATCATATCGATACTGCACTTCAATCTATTTCGAATATCGCCGAGCAAACAAATTTACTCGCTTTAAATGCTTCTATTGAAGCAGCTCGTGCTGGTGAACATGGCAAAGGATTCGCTGTTGTTGCTGATGAAGTTCGAAAACTTGCTGAACAATCTCAACTAGCCGCAACTGACATTAACCATTTACTGCATCAAATTCAAGCCGATACTAAAATAGCAAATGACATGATGACACAAGGTCAAGCAGAAGCTTCTGAAGGAATTACTGTTATTCGTACTGCCGGATCTTCATTCTCAGAAATTGTTAACCACATTAACAAAGTCTCTACGCAAATGCAAGAAATGTCTGCAACTGCTGAAGAGATGGCTGCAAGCTCTGAAGAAATGAACGCAGCTTTAAATAATATCGCCTCTATTTCAAACGAAGTTGCTGCAGAAACATTACAAACAGCACATTCAGCTGGTGATCAAGTAAACAAAATGAGTATCGTGGCTAACAAATCATCTGAAATGAAAACAATCGTACAAGAACTTGAAGTTCTCGTCTCTCATTTCAAAACAAACGCTTAAAGTGAACCTTTCGCTTGTAATGACACAAGCCCAAAGGTATAGGAAAGAAAATTTTACAGTCTCTCTTTTTTCAATTTAAAATATCTCTTTCTATCTCTCATTCCGTCTGCTATAATTCCTAAAGGAAATAAGAAAGCTTTATTCCAACTGGAGTAAAGCTTTCTTTCAATTTTTTACATTTATTAATTCTAATACTAAGATTTCACAAAGGAGGCTTTTAATTATATGAATTTTGTAAGTATCAGAAAAAAACTTATGTTCATGATGGGAACGATTTGCGCTTTATTTGGCATCGCCTTAGCTTTTATTTTATTTTTTGCTATTGACCAATCTCGTAAAGCTGAAACATTACAAAAAGAAATTTCTCCACTGGCAACAGAATTGAAAGAACGTGGAGACGCTTATCAAGTACAGCTATCTGCTTTAAGGGGTTATTTACTACAACATGATCAAGTCGAATTAGACAAGTTTAATGAGATGAGTAAACGTCTTGAGGATTCAAAAGATAAACTTCTTTCTAATCCAAATCTTCCTTCGTCCGTAAAAAGTACAATGGAATTAGGGTCTACTTGGAGAAAGTTCGTTGAAGAAAAAGTATTCACTCTTGCAAAAGAACAAAAATGGGAAGAAGCTTTACAAGTAGCTTCTTCAGAAAACGGAACGGTCTATAAAGTAATTGGTGACTTCACAAATTACAGTAATGAACAAGCTAAATTACGTGAACAATCTATTGAACAAATTGATCAATCTTCACTAGGAATTGAATATGCAGTCTTTCTATCACTTGTTATTTGTATTGTCGTTGCAATTATTCTTGCATGGTGGTTCTCTGGTAAACTTGTGAAACCAATTCAACAAATTGATACAAAACTAAAAGAATTAGCCTCTCAAGAAGGTGACTTAACGGCACGTCTACAAGTAAATAGCAACGATGAAATCGGTGCTATCGCAACATCATTTAATAAAATGTTAGAAAACCTACAACATATCATTAATCGCGTTCAAAAAACATCAGTGGAAGTACAAACCGCTTCTGAAAATATGCTAGAAAAAACGAATACATCACGTGAGGCGACATTAAGAGTCCAAAGCTCGATGTCCAACTTAAATGCAAGTATTCAATCACAAACTTCTAGTATGGAAGAAAGTTCAACTGCAATGGACGATATGGCAGTAAGTGTTCAGCGTATTGCTGAATCTGCTTCATCTGTAGCGGAACTTGCTGTTGCCACATCTGAACATGCTAGCGATGGAAGTACCGTTATCCAAAAATCTGTTTCACAAATGACAACAATACACGAAGCTGTAAATGCTACGTCAGAAGTGGTTGAACGTCTAATCACTCATACGAAATATATTGATACTGCTGTACAATCTATTTCTAATATTGCTGAGCAAACAAACTTACTTGCTTTAAATGCTTCTATTGAGGCTGCTCGTGCTGGCGAGCAAGGAAAAGGATTTGCTGTCGTAGCTGACGAAGTTCGAAAACTTGCTGAACAATCTAAAACAGCTGCAACAGACATTAATCAATTACTACATCAAATTCAAAATGATACAGAAACTGCTAGCTCTATGATGTCTCAAGGCCGTTCTGAAGCATTTGAAGGTATCAATGTTATTCGTGAAGCTGGTACTTCTTTCACAACAATTGTGGAACAAGTAAATAAAGTATCTACTCAAATGCAAGATATATCAGCAACTGCTGAAGAAATGGCTGCAAGTGCTGAAGAAATGAATGCTTCACTTAATAACATCGCTTCTATCTCTACTGAAGTATCCAGCGAAACTGCCGCAACGGCACAATCTGCTGAACAGAAAGTTATCGTTATGAATGAAATGACAGTAACTGCTAGAAAAATGAAACAAACAGTTGAAGAGTTAGATCAGCTCGTATCTCATTTTAAAACAGAATAGATGTTCAAAAAATATCCCTCTTGCGAAGAGGGATATTTTTTTGAGCTCATTTCCTGCACATTATGCTCATTTCCGTTATAATGAGAATCGATATCATTAAAGTGTAGGAGGGGCTGCTTATGTCACAAGAAGCATTTGAAAATAAATTACTTGCCAATTTAGAAGCTGTTATTGACCCTGAACTAGGTGTTGATATCGTTAATCTTGGATTAGTTTATGATGTTACAGCAGATGAAAATAATAATGCTGTCATTACGATGACTATGACTTCTATCGGTTGTCCAATGGCTGGGCAAATCGTATCAGACGTTAAAAAAGTATTATCAACAAACGTACCTGAAGTTAATGAAATAGAAGTAAATGTCGTTTGGAATCCACCGTGGTCGAAAGAACGTATGTCACGTATGGCGAAAATCGCATTAGGTATTCGCGACTAAATAAAGTGGAAATTTCATCATTTGCGGATAGCGGGATAAAGAAAAGACCTGACTAATATGTAATACTGAATGAATGATTGTTATTAATTATATAGTATTAATACACGACGACGTATGTTGTTTAACAACGTAATTTAAAGGTGTATCAACAATTTGGTTGAT
>NZ_JBPWAP010000165.1:0-4383 GCF_051776705.1 Bacillus cereus group sp. BceL291
AAGGCCTAGTTTCGGCAACTTTATTTTGTTCCCTACAACGGCAATGTTTTCATTTGTTTGTTTTGTGGTATAAGATTGTACGTTGTTCTTCTTAGATTTAAAGCGCGGTGCACTGTTTTGTTTTTTGAAAAAGCGTGTATACGCATCTGCAAGGTTGCGAACAGACGACTGAATCGCAATACTATCCACTTCTTTTAGCCAAACAAACTCTTTCTTCATGGCAGGTAGTTTGGCAGAGCATGTACCATATGTCAAACCTTTTCCTGTCTCTTTATATGCGTGTTCCCATAGGGATAGGAAATGATTGAATATAAAGCGAGAACAACCTATCGTTTTGTTAATTAGAATTGCTTGTACTTGATTTGGATAGATACGAAACTTATAGGCTTTATTAATTATCATTTGAATCACCTCCATTTCGATATATGACTATTATATACCAAACGTACATTCGGTAGATAGTGAAGTAACACTTTATGTATGTCGAACAATGAAGATGGCTTCCTGCCATCCCTTGTTCGAAGTCAATTCATCTCCCACCTACTTGGGCTGTGACCCTTCATGCTCCTTGAGGAAGGAGTCTTCTTGGCTAAAATGATAAAAACTAAAAGTGTTTTATTTTTCTCCATAACATCTATAATTTTTTCATAGTATTCATTTATGTTTATAATCAGAAATTACTTAATCATAAGTATCCACAATAGGTTGAATTTCTAACATACATTGCTTAAACAAGATAGGGTAGTAAACTTCTAATAGATATTAAATTAATGGAATTTGGACATATTTAGAGTATGTAGAAATTGCTGAGGAGGAAATAATATGAATATTAGAGAAAGTGAATTACCAGGCATCGGTTATAAATTCCATATTGTCACAAAAGATAATAACAAAATGGTAATCGTGATTCATGATGATGGACGTAGAGAAATATATCATTTTGATTCAGACCATGAAGAAAGTATCTCTAATGTCTCTTTAGGTGATTCAGAGGCAAGAAAACTCGCAGCAATATTAGGAGGGATGGTATATAAACCACAAGCTTTAGAAACAATTGAAATGGCATTTGAGGGAATAACAATTGAATGGTTTAAAGTTGAAAATAAAGCTCTTGCCGTTGGAAAAATAATTGGTCAGCTTGAAATAAGAAAAATATACAATGTAACTGTAATAGCTATTATAAGAGAGAACATGAAAAAATTATTTAATCCGGGACCAGAATCAGTTATTGAGGAGGGGGATATGTTAGTAGTCTCCGGAGAAAGAAACGAAGTTAAAAAGCTTATTAATGAATTACTTTCAAATAGAGGAGACTGACTAGATGGATACTTTAATTTTTGAAGTTGGTACAGCTCTAATTTTAGTAGCAATTGCAGCAGTAGTCGCTGGAAGGCTTAAATTTTCAATTATTCCTTTTTTAATTGTTCTGGGGATGTTAGTTGGCCCACACGCTCCGGTAATAGGTGTAATCGATTTCAGATTTATAGAAAGTGAAAGTGTAATCTCTTTCTTGGGAAGGATAGGAGTACTTTTTCTTCTATTTTACCTAGGATTAGAATTTTCAATGAAAAAGCTAATTAAATCTGGTCGTTCTATCGCGATTGGTGGAACAATCTATATTTTGATTAATTTTTCGTTGGGGTTACTATATGGATTGCTAATGGGATTCCCTTTATTAGAAATTTTAATTATAGCTGGTATTATTACAATTTCTTCTAGTGCTATTGTGGCAAAAGTACTAGTTGATTTAAAAAGAACAGGGAATAACGAAACGGAACTAATTTTAGGAATTATCATGTTTGAAGACATATTCCTTGCTGTATATTTATCAGTGGTTTCTGGCTTAGTCCTTGGTGATTATGCTTCATTCTTAGGTGCTCTTACCTCAATTGGTATAGCTTTGGTATATATGCTCCTATTCTTTATTGTAGCTAGATGGGCTACTCCGTTATTAAATAAATTGTTGAATATTAGTTCAGATGAGATTTTTATTATAGTAGTATTTTCTTCTTTATTCTTTATCGCCGGTTTTTCTGAAACAATTCATGTTGCGGAAGCAATCGGAGCACTTTTGTTAGGTTTAGTTTTTTCTGAAACAGAGCATAGTGATCGAATTGAACATCTTGTTGTTCCATTTAGAGACTTTTTTGGAGCTATCTTCTTCTTTAGTTTCGGTTTAGGTATAGATCCGTTTTCATTAGGTGGAGCGATATGGCTAACGTTAGGGGCTGTACTACTGACAATCGTCGGGAACTTTGTAGCAGGGATGATTGCGGGAAGGCAAGCTGGATTATCTCATAAAGCATCGACAAATATTGGGTTAACAATCGTGTCAAGAGGAGAATTTTCAATTATTATGGCTAATATTGGTATAGCGGGTGGTTTAATGCCAGTATTGAAACCGTTCTCAGCACTATATGTACTTATCCTATCTATTTTAGGGCCACTCTTTACTAAAGAATCGAAAAAAATATATAAATTTTTAAATAAAATATTTAAGTGGGATAAAAAATCTGCTTAAATTTAGGGAAATAAAATCTTTTTAATTACTTGCATTTTTATTGTAGAGTTTCTGTCTTTTGCATGAATTAAAGAATTGAATTTCTTGTGTTAATTAGCATACAGATGAATTTAAAATAAAAAGAAACTAAAAGGATCTAACAAATTGTTAGATCCTTTTAGTTTCTTTTTAGGGATATCGCCCTCAAAAAATCATACATCACGAAAAGCAGTTTTTTAGTAGCATTCCTAAAATTTAAAGATATTTTAAATGTTTTGTGTAGAAAAGCATGGCTAACTTCATCAATAGGTGAAAATATCTATGCTTTTTTATTTCAAGACAGAGATATACTGTACTCATAAATATAGAAATATGTATTTAAGAAAGATTGAAAGCGTATCAAATAATCTGATAGGAGATGTAGCTATATGACAGTATTCAATGTTAAAGAAATTAATAAAATACCTTTTGAAAGTAATATCATTCCAAAAGGAAACCGTAACCGTCCTGCATATACCATGAATCCAAGATATATCACAATTCACACCACTGCAAACCAAAATGCAGGTGCAGATGCAAGAGCGCATGCTAGATATGTTAACAATGGTGGTGGATCATCTGGTGTATCCTGGCATTTTACGGTAGACGATCATCGGATTGTACAGCACTTACCACTAAATGAGAATGGTTGGCATGCCGGAGACGGGAATGGAGCGGGTAATCGCTCGTCTATCGGCATTGAAATTTGTGAAAATCGTGATGGTAATTTTGAAAAAGCCTTAACCCATGCTGCGGGTCTCGTTAAGTTTCTCATGGCTCACCTTGGATTAAAGATTGGGAACGTAGTTTCCCATCAACATTGGAGTGGAAAGAACTGTCCACGTCCGATATTTAATCGACCAGGTGGATTTGAGGGTTTCAAGAGGATGATTGAAGATAGTCTAAACGATATGGTTGTAGAGAATCATAACAAGGATGCGGGTACACAAGGATTAGGAATTGCTTACATGGAAGGTGTAAATATTAACCTTCGCAGAGGACCTAGCACGAGTAGTGATGTAATTCGTAAATTGAACAAACCTGAATCTTATATTGTTTGGGAAGAACGTGAGGGCTGGCTGAACCTAGGTAATTCATGGGTGAAATATGACTCTTCCTATATTTACTTTGCCCGTAGACAAACGAGTAATATTGGTAAATTAGTTGTTGTAGATACAAACGAATTATGGGTCTATGGTTCTGCTAATTGGAATGATAAGATTAAGACTGTAAAAAAAGGGGAAGCATTTACAATTCAAGATGAATTGCAGGTAAATGGTTCTAACATGTATAAGTGTAAGTATTTCTACATTACCGCAAATTCTCAATTTGTATATGTAAAATAGGAAAAATGGATTTTATATATAAGTATAAAAAGTAATAAGACTTTAAAATAAGTTAACGGAATACAAACCCTTAATGCATTGGTTAAACATTGTAAAGTCTAAAGCATGGATAATGGGCGAGAAGTAAGTAGATTGTTAACACCCTGGGTCAAAAATTGATATTTAGTAAAATTAGTTGCACTTTGTGCATTTTTTCATAAGATGAGTCATATGTTTTAAATTGTAGTAATGAAAAACAGTATTATATCATAATGAATTGGTATCTTAATAAAAGAGATGGAGGTAACTTATGGATAACAATCCGAACATCAATGAATGCATTCCTTATAATTGTTTAAGTAACCCTGAAGTAGAAGTATTAGGTGGAGAAAGAATAGAAACTGGTTACACCCCATGCCCATCAACTTAAGAATTTGCACTACCCCCAAGTGTCAAAAAACGTTATTCTTTCTAAAAAGCTAGCTAGAAAGGATGACATTTTTTATGAATCTTTCAATT
>NZ_JBPWAP010000166.1:0-4380 GCF_051776705.1 Bacillus cereus group sp. BceL291
TTGCTGTTGACGTAAGTCTTCAATCGTTTTTCTGACTAAGGGTTCTCTATATAAATATGCTTTTGAAACCTGTGCTTTTTCTGAAACTGAATTAAAATTAATTTTTTGTCCTTCTTTAACCATTAACTGTATTCCTTTATTCACTCTATATTGATATGATCCCCTCATAGTAGACAGTAGAAATAAAGCACATTAATCTGTTTACGTATGGGTGGATTTTGTATGGGGAAAATCAAAAAAACTTATGATGTCTTTTTTAAGAGAAAAGCAGTAGATCCATATTAAAAAGACCTGCGGTAGTATGTAAACTGAAAAATAATATCTTTTGAAGTTATCAAAGGACAAATTGCTTAAAAAAGACATCACGAAACTAGACCAGTAGTGTATGTAAAATGATGGAATTAATTGAAAGGTAGCGATGACAAGTTTTATGTCACACGTTCACACACCTTTCAGGCGTAAAGAGTTGGTGATTACGTAGTAGCGCATCCACCAATCGCACAAATTTTCTTGCGATTAGAACGAGTGCACGTTTGTGTTGATGTTTTGGTACTTCATTATACTTTTTGCGTAATATTCTTGGTATTCCAATACATGCTTCCTTACAGAGTTGGCGGCTTCAACTAAGTAATACCGCAAGTAATGATTCCCATTACGAGATAATGAAGTGTTTTCAGCGGTGAACCGACCAGACTGATATGTACGCCAATATACCCCGGCATATTTGGCGATTTTGGTTTCATCGTCAAATCTTTCGATTTGGCCAATTTCAGCGATAATACCAGCGGCATATATAGGTCCAATTCCAGGAATGGATTCTAATGTTTGCGTTAATCCAGCCATGATCCGCTTAATCGATTTTTCTAGTTCTTTAATTTGTCTTTGATAGGTACGAATGATTTCAATTGACGTTCCTAAAAGAATATCGATTGAGTCTTCTACCACCTTATCTAAACGATACGACGTGCGAACAGCCTTTTGAATGATTGATGCTACACATTTCGGGTCACCAAATCGGTTTTTACCCTTTTCCTGTAGGAATTCAGCGAGTTCCTCTAAAGGCATATCAGCTAGCTCTTCTAGACTGAATTTTTCAAGAAACAATTCCATCATGGCGTTACCAAATATAGAAGAATCGACTTCTTGTGAGAACGTATTACATTTATAACTTAGATGTTGTAGAAAATGTTGCTTCTCCTTTGTCAACATTCTAACGAGTTGATAACGAGATCTTGTTAATGGCTGTAATGCCACGTATTGACTCTCTTTCACGATGGACATTTGATTCCGTCCAAAAAACCGTAGGTAATCAGCGATGACAAAGGCATCAATTTCGTCAGTCTTATTCATGTCTGAATAACTTTTCTTGAAGTTGGCGACTTGTTTTGGATTTAGAAGAAATACCTTTGTTCCAAATCTTTTTAAGTCTTCATCATGGTGGAGAAACATAGATGGATGAAAACTATAAACAGATGTAGATTCTAAGCCGATTTTTAAAGTTTCAACCTCTTGATTGGTTGTACACTGTAATAATCGTTCTTTCAGAACCTGTGCACCTGGTAAGTCATTACTAACTGAAAAAGAATCTAATCTTTCTCCTTCACCATTTAAAAAACAAACTTTCATATCAAACGAACTTACATCTAGACCAACAAATAATCTCACGTAAGAGACCTCCTTTCGATTTAGAATCATTGCTGACGTCTCAAGATACCTCTAGTGTGTACGCCGACCAACAACCTCGTGTATAAGAGCTAGTCCTGAATCGAAAGCCGCCCTAGAGCTACTAACATCTAGATTCGATGGTCAGGCTGCTCAGCCTGCGAGTAGGGAGCCCCGCGCGTTCACTGAGAAACACTCTTTTCGTGTGGTAAATCCACAGGGGAATGCAGAATTGTCCCAAATGATCCTAAGACCATTATCTAGAAATATCTTGAGACGTCCAAGTATTTTCTTTATTACTGGACTCGTATTAGAGAGAAAAACTAAGCCTGAGATAGGGCTTAAATATTAATATACGAGAAGGAATGGCATATAAAAAAGTGGCAAAAAAATTAGGGATTGACCATACAATGGTTATGCGTTGGGTAAGGTATTTTAATTCTGAAGGGATTAAAGGGCTAGAGGAGAAACGAGGAAAATCAAGAAAAAAGTGTAGAAAAACTTCTAAAGAATCGCTAGAGACTGTAGAGAATAGAATAAAACGTTTAGAAACTGAGAATGAAATGTTAAAAAATCTCTTAAAAATGTGAAAGGAGGAATGACAGCTGTATCCAAAATTGCAAAATTTGAAGTTATTCAAGAACTCTTTGAAAAGGGTTATAAAATTACGTTATTATGTGATATTGCTAAAGTATCAAGGAGTGGCTATTACAAATGGTTAAAACGACAGACGTTTCTCTCCGAGAAACAATTAGAAGATACCGCCATTAAGAAAAAGATATTAGAATGCCATAAAAAATTAAAAGGAATTTATAGATATAGAAGAATACAAGTATGGCTTAAACTTACTTATAATTTACACTTTAACCATAAAGGTATACAGTGGTTAATGAAAGAATTGGGAATTCAATCAAGCATTCGAAAGAAACGCCCATATTACGGAAAAAAAGAAGCTTATGTGATTTCGCAGAACTATCTCAATAGAGACTTTTATGCTATAGCGCCAAATCAAAAATGGGTAACAGATATTACTTATCTAAATTTTAATGGTCAAAAATTATATTTATCCGTAATTTAAGATTTGTTTAACAATGAAATTGTTGCTTACAACATAAGTTGTAGAAATGACCTTGAACTTGTAATAGATACTCTCGAAAAAGCTAGAAAAAAACGGAACTTGAAAGGAATCCTTTTGCATAGTGATCAAGGTTCTCAGTACAGGTCTAATCAATATCATCTACTACTAAAGAAATATCAAATACAAGCTAGTATGTCTCGCAAAGGAAACTGCCTAGATAACGTATGTATAGAGAGTTTTTTCCGTCACTTTAAAGCAGAATGCTTTTATTTATATTCTTTCAAAACGATTGATGAAGTTAAGGAGGCCGTACATCAATATATTTATTTTTATAATCATTAAAGATTCCAAAAAAATTAAACAACCTGAGTCCATATCAATATCGAACGCAGGTTGTTTAATTGTGTTTTTTAAGTTCTGTCCACTTGACAGGGGTCACTCCATATCAAAGACTGTTTTTTTCTCATATCTGTGAGATTTTCGTCCGCTCTGTATATGTAATTCCTTTTTTCTTTTCACGAATAGCTCGATCACGTAGGCGTTTTTGTTTTTGCTCCTCCGTACATTTATAAACCACAATGCGAGTAGGTAATTTGTCTTTGCTCCCTACATATACATCATGTAATTCATACACTTGGCCAGCTTGTAACTGGTTCATGATTTCTTCCAAATGAATTTGTATATATACCGGCCTCAGTTGAGCGGGTTTTGTTTTAAATACCACTGTTTCGAACTCTTTTCTATATATCTTAGTTGGTAACTTAAGACGTGATAAATAATATCCTTGCCTATCTTGAATAGACTTAAAGTCTTGTAAACGAAAATATCCTAGATTACGAATATATAGTTCATTCTTTTGTGCCATATCTGTTCGAGTCGCACCATACGCTTGATCACTTCGTTTTCCTGGTTCAATTTTCACATCAGAAAATTCTCCACTCTACAGGTCATACTCTAGTTGAATTTTTACACCAGCTCTATGACTACATCCTCCGGCACCAGGATAAGTAGATGCAAATCGATCCGGCACTTGAAATGTTGTAGAATCAAGGATAAGAATACGCTCAAAGTGAGCAGAAAGAGCATGAGAAATCTTAGATAATCCTCCAATTTTCGCTTGTAGAAGTGTAGTAAATACAGTTCGAAAGAAGGATACAGAAGCCGAGTTAAATCGCCGATTAAGTCCCTCCGGACTTAATAAAATTCCTGTTGAGGTTTCTAACTGACTACAAAGTTGATTAAGAGAGGTAGTAGCGACTTTTTGATTTAACCATACACACAAAGATAGAAAATGGTGCCCATGGCACTTACGTTTTCGTTTCATTCCGCCAGCTTCTATAGCTAATTGATTAAGTGTAGCGGGAGACATATATCGATATAACTCTTCAGCAAATAAAGACAACTCTTGTTTTTGATGCATATTCATAAAAAGCACGTCACCCTTTCTCATTAATATAAGAAAATAGTAACGCGCTTTTAATTTCGAGAATAGTCCGAATCCTTAAGTTGATGGATGTGTGGTGATACCCCATCGCTATCAAGCTAAGACCATAAAACGTTAATTATAATAGAGGTTGTTTCTTTTTTTTAAAAGCTACGTGTAGGGAATTTAAAGATTTGCATACGAAATAAACCCTAAT
>NZ_JBPWAP010000167.1:0-4334 GCF_051776705.1 Bacillus cereus group sp. BceL291
AGTATTGTAGGACAATCCTATCGAATTAAAGATCATTTTAGCAAAGAAAATGATTGATTTTGTACATGCTTAAACAAGCGAAAATGTACATGTTTATCTTGACATTTACATAAAAATAATACAAATTATTGATACTTTCAAAAGACGAAATTTAAATTTCCATCACAATAATAGCTATGTTTAAGTATGAAACATTCTACCTTCACTATAGCTATGAATATTCTTATTTTAGAATTCCATAGTATCCAAATAGCTCTTTGAGAGATACCTCAATACCGAACTTCTTCAAAGAATCTTTTCTTTGTTCAAAGAGAAGTTCTAAAACTTTTTTCTTATCTTTGTCTCTTCCATAATGAATCAACCTATGACAGTTCGGACATATACTAACTATATTTCCAACAACATCTAAACTATTTTCAAAATCATGTTGCATTCTTAACGGTATTAGATGATGGGCCTCCATATAATTTTTTCGGCTGGCTTCCGATACAAATGTTTCATGTGTGTCATCTATTTCACATTTAAATTCTGCCTGTTTAATAGCTTGTTTAGCTTTTTTCGGATCACGAGGCCATACTTCCCTACCAGATTCCATTTTAGTTTTTTTTCGATTTTCCGGTTTCTCTTCTTCTGCAATCTTTACTTTACTAAAATCCGAATCAATATTAGCCTGATACATATCTTCCTCTTGCTCATCCTCAGAAAGAATAAAGCTCTCATTCAACGCTTTAATAATATTATCAATAGATTTATATTTTGCTAATTTTATTGAATCAATATATGAATATATAAATTTAAAAGATTAAAATAAAAATAAGTACACATGTTTTATTAGGAGGTATATGTATGTCCAACAGCACTTCATGGCTAGATGAAATTATAGCAATATTAACCGAACTAGATGGAGCAGGAACACTGAATCAAATTAAAACAAAGGTTATGGAGCGTAATAAAATTGACTTGAATAGATACCAACACGAACAGTCTATAGCTGCAAGAATTAGAAAGACCATTTATCAGGTAAACTATTATAAAAACGTTCAATGGCCGCTACTAAAACTAAATCTTCTAAATGAGCAGTTTTAAGGTTGTTTATTTTTAAAAACATCAAAAATGCCAAATCCCTTATATCACAAAGGATTTGGCATTTTTAAGTATCTAGAACACGCGCTAAATTTAAGGAGAAATTAACAGACATGAGTCCGGTATAATGCCGTGTCCACACCCAAAGATCGGTTACATAAAATAGCGTATCTAACCTGGGAAGTCTATTGGCCTTTTTCCCTTATAGTAACGCTCTCTTCTACTAAGACCTTTTCTTTCTAGGGCCTACAATTAATTTAATCGCTGTTCTTTCTTCATTATTGATAGAAATCTCTTGAAACGCTGGAACAAAAGCTAAGTCAATACCACTTGGAGCGACGAACCCTCTTGCAATCGCAATTGCTTTAATCGCTTGATTTATAGCTCCAGCCCCAATCGCTTGAATTTCCACATTACCACTTGTTCTTAGTACTCCTGCTATTGCACCTGCGACTGAATTTGGGCTTGATTTTGAAGATACCTTTAATATATTTTCCATGTAAGTTGCTCCCTCTATTATTTAATCTCTCTTTCGTTACAATTTTAAATATTTTAGCGTATCTTTAATTACTATTCACACCAAAAACAAACGATGCTTCATATGTATATTATTCTATATTTTCTGACTTTTTCCTGCTCAGCTACGCAAATAAAAAATAAACTGAATAACCTAATATAAATATAGCTAAATATTATAACTTCACCAAATGATAACATCCATACAGCTAAAGGTAATATTTCTGTTTTGTCAGACTAAATAAATATAGTAAAGTGAAATTTTAATGAGTGGGGGTTTAATTCATCCCCCACCTAACTTCTTTGCTTTCGCTGAATTTTGAGATGGGAGTCTTACTGCTCGGAAAATAGCGGGATAAACGTTTCCTCGTTACTTCAATCTATTTAGAAATTCCATTTATTTTTCTATCAAATTATAAACCTTATCATCTTCAAAAGGTGTTACAGGTAATACCCAAATACTACACTTCATCATTTGACCACTTTATATTCCAAATCTATTTCCTTTTATAGTACAAGCATACACGCCAATTGTGATTCATCTTCATAAACTACTATGTGGTTTAAATTTATTAAGAATAGGAGGTAATATTTTGGGTTCATACTATCATTCTTCAAACTCGTATAAAAAATGCTCATGCAAATCTTCTTCCAGTTCAAATAAAAAATGTTCATGTGACCATTCACATAAACGAAGCTGTCCTGCATACGGAACTTTTTGGCAAACTGAATTTATAACTGTTCCTTTTGGCGATCCTTTTCCATTTAATCACGTTGGACCTTTAGCAGGAGGTGTTTCCTTACTAAATCCTACTACTATACACTTTAGACAAGCTGGTGATTATAGAGTTTCGTTCATTTCCAGTATTAATACTACTTTAAATCCTGTATTTCCACATATCCCAGTCATAACTATATTTTTAAATAACAATCCACTTGCTAATAGTCAAGGTGACTTCGCTATTCAAATGAATACTTCATCAAATAACGAATGTCTTCAACTCGTTGGCGAAACAATTGTTACAGTGCCTGCTAATTCAACTCTTCAACTTAGAAATAATAGTGGTTTTAATCGTCAAAGTATTGTAACTTGTGACAATGGTATAAATTCAGTTGAATTAACAGTTACAAAACTAAGTTAAAATTATTTCTTCACATTCAGATGCTATTTCAGCATCTTTTTTTATTGAATAACAGTTTTTTCAACTTTTATTATCTCTCCCCACATAAAAAAGTGCAGAATTCTTTCTAACACAAGATTTCTGCACTTTTTATTATACTTATTTATTCTTCCTTATTTCTCTACATAAACCGACTTAACAATCGTACGATTATATGGTTTTCCTTCTTTATTCATCCCTTTTATATCCATCGTAACGTTGTATACTCCCGGTTGTTTTATATCTTTCAAAGCACCTGTAAATGTATTCGTATTAACATTTTGTAATTCATTAAATTCAGAGACTAACTTACCTTCTTTATTAACGACTCTTACTGTTATGGAAAGATCCCCTTTCATTTCAGGTGCTACAGGTGATTTTTTCAGTTTATACTCAGGTTTATTTATTTTAACTTTTGTAGGCATTCGAAGAACAAATGGTGCGTCATCCTTGTAATCGCTTACAACTAAATATGCATCTTTCGACTGCTTCGCCATCATTTTGATTTTCCATTCGCCTACTTCCAATTTATCAAACTTAAATGTTCTAATTGTCGCCCTATTAAAGAAAGATTCGCCTTCACCAGTAGTTATAGCGCTATCTTTATTTGCATAGATTTTTCCTTTTGGAGATACCATTTGTACTTCTACATCAGAAGAAGCAGTTAGTACAGAAACGATTCCTTCAGCCTTTTTATCAACAGAAATACTTTGCTCTATCCACTGATTTTGTGGTAATTCGCCTCCTAAAATATTTTGATTTGAAGTTGTATTTAATTGTTCTAGATCTTCATTTGAACTAGTGCTGGATGCTACTAAAGCTGGTAATCCCACATTTGTCGTACGTAAATATGGTTCAATTCGTGCAAAAACAGCTGATCCTTTTCTTATATTGTCATGATCAAATCTGGAATCTGTAAATAAATGTGTACCGTACGATAGCTTCGCACTCCATTCATTTACTAGTCCATCATTTGAACCGTACGATGATAAATATAACCCGCCCATAGATAATGCAGAAAATGTTGGCCCCCAGCTAGTTCCAGTAGCCGTATAGTAACGGTTTAATTTAGCTGCTGGGTTGTTATCTATTATTGAACGAAACTTTGCCATTTCACCTATTTGTAACGAATACGTACCATCATCTTTTTGACCTAATATAGAAGCAAGCCAACCTGCCCACCAACTATATGACAAATCTGCTAAATTTGAGCCGTGATGCGGTGTAGCAAGTGTAATAACATTTCCAACAAATCGATTCGCACCATATTCAACTAATGCGGCTTGTGTATCAATACCACCTTTACTATGCGCTACAATATTAACTTTTTTACCGAAATAATTATATATTTCTTCAAGTTTTTGTGCTAACAATTTTCCGTTATCCCACTGACTAGCCGAACCTTTCCCTGCAGCATCATACAATTGTATAAACACTGTTTGATAACCTGCTTTTAAAGCATAATCGTAGGGTAAGCGCCCAACGCCTTTTCACATTACTGTGATAGGTTTTCAAACGCTCCCCTCCGAACCGTACGTACATGTTTCCATGTATACGGCTCTCCACTTATCCTCT
>NZ_JBPWAP010000168.1:0-4309 GCF_051776705.1 Bacillus cereus group sp. BceL291
CTTACTAAATTTTCATTTTAGTATCCACTTAACATTTTAAATTTTATACTAAATAATAAGTAAAGTAAATACTTAAAAACAAATTAAGCGAGCACTAAACAAAAGTTAAGTAAAGACTAAACAAAAGTTAAGTGCTCAAAACTCTATAAACCCTTGATATATATAGGTTTATTCCACTTTTACCTTTGATTTACTCTCTTCTATAATCAAAAGAGCTTTTCTCCATGCAATGGTCAGGTAGTATTTTTTGAAAAAAAACATTCAAAAAATCTCCACCTTTCCTCCACTGCATTCCGAAATTCGGCAGGTGTGGGCATGTCGCCAAGCCGAACATACCAAAAACGAGGAATTAGGTAGCACGACTTGGATTAGCAATTGTACCTGCCGAACCGCCTAATTCTACTGTTCACGAATAAACTCTTACTTCATGTTTTGATGACACTAAAAGGGGCTAGCCCCTCGCTTCGCTTCACCCCAGCCACTTCCTCACACCCAAAAACAAGGGAGGATAACCTTCTTTAAAGGCTTATACAATCTTTTTAAGACGTTTGTTTTGATCACCAAGTATTTTTGTATGCGGACAAGTTAAAAACGCTCAGAGGGCTTTCTGAGGGGTGAGAAGTCTGTTGTCTTCGCCAAGATTCCCTAAACAGGAGAAAGAATATAGGGAATCTTGTAAAGGCTTGGTACAAAATGACAGAAAAGAAATGAGCAAAGCAGTTGCCATTCCCTTGCGGCGCAAGTGCGAAGATGAAAGAGAAGTATAATATACTTCTAGGTATACTATACTTCGTTATTTTTTCAGGATTTGTGTTAGAATGATTAATAAGATAGGAGCAGTTTTTCGGAGTACGCTCGGCTAAATAAAAAACCGAAACTTGGAGTAGCTCTACCTTAGTGAGCGCGAATTAAATTGGTATAGCCTTACCGTAGTAGGCAAGGAAAAGAGTCTGGATCCAGACTCTTTTTTGTATAGAGAAACAGAGCGATTATGCCGCGAAAGTTTCTTTACTATGAGGGGAACCCTCATGCAAACTACTGGAGGTGGTCCCAGCGGGCGGTTTATGACCGGTGGGATTGCCTTCGGGAGTTTGAGGGTTTAGAGGCTCGTGGTCAAGAAAACGTGGAATAAATAGCGTTCATTGAGGAACAGCTAGACCACGTTTTTTGTTTTTAAAAGGGGGATTGGGGGAAAGTGAAACGTCCCCCAACAAGTGGTATTTGCAGACACTGAACGAAGTGAAGTGGCTAGCAAATACGTCGCTTGCCAAGTGTTTGAGGTTGCGCTATGCTAGAGATATAAACATATCGAAGTCATAGCGGTTGATAGAGAGCCAAGGGCAAAATATCAACCCTCAAATACGGGACTGGAGGGGTTGAAAATGAGCGAGGAGCGTAATGCAGTATCTAGCAATTCTTTGGCGAAAAAGAAAGAGCCAAGAAGAAGAGATAGTATACAAATTAGCTTTCGAGTGAATGAGCAGGATTACGAAAAATTGAAGGCGTCAGCTGACAATTTAAGTATGAGTGTGACGGCTTTCGCAAAAATGAAGGTGCAAAATGCTCGTATGATGAAACCAAAATTTGATAAAGAAAGCAGTTTGCAGATTATTACGGAATTGAATCGAATTGGAAACAACGTGAACCAAATCGCAAAGTATTGCAATATGAGACAGTCCGGTCGATTTGGTGGAAATCAGATGGACGGTTTGATTGAAAAGAATTTGAAAGAAGTAGAAAGAGAGTTGGCATCCTTATGGCAACAACTAAATTAGGGAATTCGAAGAGTTGTTCTAAGGTGATTAATTATGCCGAGAAACGAGCGGTTGTACAAAGTGGTGTCAATTGTATGCCTGAGTTTGCAAAGTCGCAAATGAAAGCCGTTAGGATGGTACATGGAAAGGATACAGGTGTGCAGGCACATACTATTATTCAATCCTTTAAACCAGGGGAAGTGACAACGGAACAAGCTAACGATCTAGGGCGACAACTTGCTGAATCGATTGCACAAGGACATCAAGTTGCTATTTACACGCATAATGATACGGAACACATTCATAATCACATTGTGATTAATTCTGTACATATGGAAACGGGTAGGAAATATCAAAGTAATGCTAGCCAAATAAAATTAGTAAAATCCGAAAATGATAGAATTTGTAAAGAAAATGGGCTTTCAGTGGCTAGCCAAAAAGCAGAGGTTCGTTATACATTGGCAGAACGTTCATTATTAGAGAAAAATGAGCGAAGCTGGAAAGATGAAGTAAGAGAAGTAGTTGATTTGGCAAAGCAACAAACAAGTAATTTTCAGGAGTTTTCCGAGCACTTAGAAGAACATGGAGTAGGTGTGTTGGTTCGAGGAAAAACCATTACATATACGCATATGAACGAAAATAAAAAAGTACGTGGAAAGAAATTAGGGGAGTTGTACACGAAAGAAGGTGTAGAGGATGAGTTTGAAAGACGAAATACAGAACAAAAAAGAGATACGTCAAATAGAGATGCTGAAACACGATTTACTAGCGAAGTTGAGCGAACTAGAGAGAAAATCAACGGAGCAAAACACGATAGTAGTCGAGTTAGTGAGCCAAACTCTAGACTTGATGAAAAATCAACAATCATGGATGGAATCGGTCTTGCAGCGGGTAGAGGTGTTAGAGAAGAGCAAAAACGTAAAAAACGTTATGAAGAATGGCGACGCCGTTCTCAAGAAAGAGAGCGTTGAACCCAAAAAATCAGTATTACCTATGATTTCGGATACAGATAACATCATGTTATTTGATGGTGAACCTTACAAAGTGGATTTTATAAACGGACAGTATATAAAAACAAAAATAGCATGGGAGCAAATTCCGAAACGCAGACATGCTGAATTGGTATAACAAAAAGGTGCTATCCATGTAGTGGATCAGCACCTTTTGTATGTTAATGTTGCGATTGTAATTTTAATTCTTCAAGTTGTTTAAAGAGTTTTTTTGCACTATGAAAATCTAATGTTTTAGCTCTATATATGAAAAACCACTGTTCAGTATTTCTATTGAGTAAGGCATGATATGTATTTGTTACTTCTTCCGTTTTCTTTGCAATACTTTCTGGGTCACGTAAAAATAAATCTTGGTAGATAAAGTGGTTAAGATTTATTTCTTGTAATTCCTGTTGAACCCTAGCAATAGCAGATTCAAATCCAATTTCAAAGCAGTAAACCATAAATTTGTTGTTAATATACTTTTTTAAATTCATAAATAAAGCCTCCAGTAATTTAGTTTGATTTATATAAAACGTTCCTGCATACTGGAGACATGCAAATAGGCCTAGGAACTTATTTAGCATGGTGTTCTCTGTATTTCAGTATGCAGGGAACATTTTTTATTTATTTTTTGCGTTCATCAATAATTTTAGGGTTATTAGAAAGTTTGTAGTGAAACGGATTTTCTTGATACTCCTCACTCATAAATCTCGCTATCATATTTTCTCCATAGGCTGATACACTTTGTTCCTCTGTATCTATTTTCATGCCTAAAACTTTAAAAATAGCTTGTAATTGAATAGCGGTTAAAGGGATTTGAAAATCACCATCTTCGTATTCAAAATTTAATTCAGCGATATACTTCTTCATGGTACTACTCCTATTCTTCATGTTCTTTTATTTCGAGTAATTGAGGTTCTGAAGAACAATTTTGTTCTGGTAATGCTTTTTGTTTTCCCCTCAAGATTTCAACAGAGTTTAAAGGTTTGTCCTCTTCGTAATAATTCAAGAGGATTTGGCGCTTTGTATCATTGCCTTTCATCATGATATTAGGGTTTACAAGATAAACGCCGTTTTGCTTTTTCTTGATAAAGTTATTTTCTTGAAGCTTTTTCATTAATTTTGCAATGGTAGGCTCGGAAACTCCTACATCTTTTGAGATTTGTTTGTACGTTCCTATAAACAAGTTATTAGATTGATTTGTATTTTCTGCTATGTAAATAAAAATATCTAATTGTTTATTATCTATGATCCCTAGAACTGTTAAGAAATCCATTAAATACATTTTCCAAAAATTTTTAGCGCCATAGGCTCTTTTTGTAATTTGGTCTACATGAATTACTTCTCCTGTTTGTGTATCTATTAATTCTCTCTTTCTTTCCCCTATTAGTGTTTGTGTATCTGCATGGTATTCTAAATTTTTATCATATTTTGGCATAATGTAAATCTCCTCTTACTAAATTTTCATTTTAGTATCCACTTAACATTTTAAATTTTATACTAAATAATAAGTAAAGTAAATACTTAAAAACAAATTAAGCGAGCACTAAACAAAAGTTAAGT